>JAHDBF010000173.1 GCA_020630525.1 Saprospiraceae bacterium | reverse complement strand
TTAGGGGTGTAGCGCAGTCCGGTTAGCGCACTTGGTTTGGGACCAAGGGGTCGAAGGTTCGAATCCTTTCACCCCTACTAATTGGAAAAGCCTTGATGTTAATTCATCGAGGCTTTTTATTTTGCTCAGTTTAGAGGTTTTCTTCCACTTTTATTCCAAATTAGCTTCACAACGACTTAACAGTTCTAGGATTTCATTGCAATTGGCATTAGCTTTAGCAGATAAATAAATTATTATGCTACGACAACTGTTATTGTTATTAATTACTACTTCGTTTTTTTCTTCATGTAGTGAAAACACAAATTCATTCGAAGTAAAAAAAGATAAAGTATATCCATACTACGATAGAGATATCGAAAGGGCTTTTCCAGATTCAGAGCTAGATGTCAAAGCATTTATAAAAGGGAAAAAGCAGGTAAAAGAAGATATGCAACAAACTTCTCGTAGGATTGCTGGGTTCGATAAAGAATGGACAATTCAAGGTCCAGGAAATATCGGCGCAAGAGTAAATTCTGTAGCAATAAACCCAAATAATGAAAATATCATCTATGCTGGTTTTGCAGGAGGTGGATTATGGAAAACCACGGATGGTGGAGAAGAATGGAATGTGATCCTCGACACGGAATTAATGAATAGCATCGCTCATATTACATTAGATCATAATAATCCTGACATCGTTTATGTAGCTACTGGTGATCCAAATATTCCTGGTTTATCCTATATTGGAGATGGAATATATCGATCTGAAGACGCAGGTGAAACATGGGAAAATATTGGCTTAGCTGAAAATAGAATCATCTCTAAAATAAGAATTGACCCTAATAATAGTGATGTTTTATACGCAGCAAGTATGGGTTTACCATTTACAAAAAATGATACTCGTGGTCTCTACAAATCTATAGATCGTGGACAAAATTGGAATAAGATTTTCGAAGTAAGTGATAGCACAGGAGTAACTGATTTTCAAATCAATCCCGGAAATCCAGAAATAATGTACGCAGCAACTTGGGATCGAGTAAGAAACTATGATCAAAGTTTGGTTTCTGGCGATGGATCAGGAATTTACTATTCAGAAAATGGTGGTGTAGATTGGCAAATGCCAACGGGAATCCCTGATACTACGCTAAATCGAACTGGAATTTCGATTTGCGAGAATCAACCCAATTATGTTTATGCTATTACTGTTGGAACAGATTCTGAAATTTCTGCGATTTATAGAAGTGAAGATTTTGGAAAAAATTATACAGAAATTCCAACCGACTTTCTAAGAAATTCAGGCGTTTTGGGTGGCTTTGGATGGTATTTTGGAAAAATAAAAGTAGACCCAGATGACCCTGACCATATTTATGTATTAGGCGTAAATTTATGGGAAACTTACAACGTTGGTGAATCATGGACAGAAGCTGCTCCTCCTTGGTTTTTTTATGATGTACATGCAGATAAACACGATTTGCAAATCATGGAATCTGGAAATATGTATCTCGCAACGGACGGAGGTGTATATGCTAAATCTCCAAACGAATATGAATGGCGTGATATTGAGAATATCCCTACCACCCAATTCTATAGAGTAGCGTACAATCCTCATGAACCGAATCAATATTATGGCGGTGCTCAAGACAATGGAACAACCAGCGGAAGTATTGATGAAATAAATGAATGGGAAAGAATGTATGGAGGAGATGGATTCCAAGCAGTATTCAGTCCTACAATTGATGGCACTTGGTTTTGTGAAACGCAGAGAGGAAATATTGTTCAGACAATAAATTTTGGTCAAGATTATAGTAATGCAACCGCTGGACTAAATGGAGAAAAAAACTGGGATATGCCTTATATGCTTAGTCCTCATTTAAATGCAATGTATGCTGGTACAGACTCGCTTTATATAAACACTAATCATATCGTATTATCACCTGAATGGATTCCAATTTCAGGGAATTTGGCTAATCCAGACTTTGTAGAATCTCAACTTTCAAAGACAATTACTACCATCGATGAATCTCCAGTAAAAGAAGGATTGGTGTACGTAGGGACGAGTTCTGGTTATGTCTACAATAACAAAGAAGGACAAACAGAATGGACAAGAATCTCTGATGAATTACCAGAAAGATATATTACCTCCGTAAAGGCCAGCCCAACAGAAGAAGGTACTGCATACGTTACTTTGTCTGGATATAAATATGGAGAATTTATTCCAAGAGTTTACCAAACTGATGATTATGGATCGACTTGGTTTTCTATAGGAGATGGATTACCTGATATTGCTGTTAATGATATATACATATTGCCATCAGATGAAGAAGATTTGATTTTTGTCGCTACTGACGGAGGAGTGTATGGGACAATTGATGGGGCACAGACATGGGAGAGATTAGGACTTGATATGCCAAATATAGTGTCCTATGATATGGAATATAATCCTTCAAATAATGAATTAATTGTAGGAACTTTTGGACGTTCAATAATGACCTACTCATTAGAAGATATATATCAACAAGTATCTAATACTAAAACCTTAATATCATTAGAAACCAATGTTTATCCCAATCCAACTAGTGATTTTATAACTATCGAGATAAAGGATAAATTTCAATCGTTAACTATCAACATTGTAAATAGTTTAGGACAGACGGTAAAACAAGTATTGTTGCAGCGTGAAAAGACAATCATAAGTTTAGATGGGTTGGCAAATGGAAACTATTTTATAATAGGTAATGACAAAGATTCTAGGGTGCTTGGTCGATTTGTTAAGATTTGATCTCACAATACATTGAATTTTAAATAACTACTAATTCATAAATAATTTGCCTTATTCATAAGTTGACACGCTATATTCCTCCGAAGTGTTATTTTAGCATTCAAAATATGATAATATGAGAATAATTATACTTTTTGTTGCTGCTATTATGGTCTCTTGTGGTGGAGATAAGCTAAAATCTGAAGAGACAGATTTAATGAGTTATGGAATGCCAATAAAGGTAAATTGTCCTATAGATGCTGAGATCAATAGCGCAGACTATGGATTGATGAAAGATATTACAATTAAAAAAGGAGATAATTATTACGTACAGATTCTTTCTAGCGACGCCATTGAGTTAGACGCAGCCAAGCAAATGAAAGAAGAATTGGCTCAAATAAAAAGATCTAAAACTTTTACCAAAATTATTCAAGAAGATGAAACAGGATTCATTTATGAAAAAATGAGATCTGACAGTACCATGAATTATGATTTTAGACAAGTTAGAATTCAAGGAGATAAAAAATACATTTTCCAGACAGGAATGGTAGGAAAGTTTGAATTAGAAGACGTTAAGTATATGTATAAATCAGTAAAATAATACACATGAAAAAGAATATAATAGCAATACCAGCAATGATAATAATGAGCATCTTTTTTATGTCTAATAGGGCAGGAAGAGGTAATGTTGCAAATGCACCATCTACTACAGCTCCTGGCGAAAATGGACAAACTTGTGCAACTGTAGGTTGTCATTCTGCTGGAAATTTTGACCCTAGCTTAGAATTGGTATTAGTAGATGCCAATAACAACGTGGTGGAAAACTTTTTACCTGGAGAATCATATAGTGTAAATATTACAATAAATACTACTGGTTCTCCTAATGCATACGGTTTTCAAATGGTGGCTTTAGATCAAGACGACAATCAAGCGGGTGAATGGGATGAAGCAAATCTGCCAGCGAGTACTGGATTAGTAAACTTATTAGATCGTTCTTATGTGGAGCAAAGAGACAGACTATCCTCTCCAGAAATATCAATACCTTGGACAGCGCCTATGGAAGCTTCAAATGTAAGTTTCTATGTAGCAGGTAACGCAGTAAATGGAAATAGTTCTCCTGGTGGAGATGGCGCTACAACTGCATCATTCACATTTGAACAAATGAGCTCTAATACTGAAGAAAATTCTTTTGGAACAGTTCAAGTTTTTCCAAATCCTGTCCAAGATGTTATGTCAATTAATAACGTGGGTAAAGTGGATATTCAAGTATTTGATATGAATGGATTACAATTAATCCAAGATTTTCAAACGGATAAAGTTAATCTGATAAATCTGCAATCTGGTGTTTACATTCTGCAATTAAGCAAAGGTGCAGAAATACATTTTTCTAAATTTATAAAGCTATAAAAATCGATGTATAGCAGTGCTGACGAAAAGAAGTTTTTTGATAAAAGTCAACGCTTTTTATCAGAAGATGTTTCTCTAAATGAATATCAGGACTTAGTGGATTTACTCATTTTTCATGAATGGAAATACTATGTAAATGCTGCTGCTATTATAACGGATACTGACTACGACATTCTATATAAAAAATTAGAAAATTTAGAAATTCAGCATCCTAACATTGTGGTACAGAACTCACCAACGCAACGTGTTGCTAGTGATCTAAATGAAGATCAAGGAACAGTCCCACATCTTACTCCGATGCTTTCATTAGGAAATGCATATAATGATGAAGATCTTTTAGATTTTGATAAGCAAGTAAAAAAGTTAACCGATAATGACTTAGATATAGAATACAATGTCGAACCAAAATTTGATGGTGGAAGCATGGCATTGGTTTATGAAGACAATGTCTTAATAAGAGCAGCTACAAGAGGTAACGGACAGTTGGGTGAAGATATGACGCTTAATGCAAAAGCACTACCAACCATTCCCTTGAAAGCAATGTTTTCTAAGTTCGGAATTCACAAAGCAGAACTAAGAGGAGAAGCGATAATTCCAAAAGATGTATTTCATAAAGTTAATGCAGAAAGAGAACAAGCAGGATTAAAAACATTCGCCAATCCTAGAAATGCGGCCGCAGGAGGATTAAGAATGAAAGATCCCAATGAAACCAGAAATCGAGGTATTGAAGTGTTTGTTTTTCAAATGAGTTTTGCAGAGGATAAAGATGGAAATGACATTCTAGAAAATTTTGAAACACATTCGGCCCATCTTGATATGTTGGTAGAATTGGGTTTTAAGGTTCCAGGAAAAAATGAACGTACAACTGCAAAAAGCATAAAAGAAGTAATTGCATTTTCAAAGAAATGGGAAGCTGACAGAGAGAACCATAATTACGAAATTGACGGAATGGTGATAAAGGTAAATGCCATTTCTACACAACAAAGCATTGGTTCAACTCAGCATCATCCACGTTGGGCAATCGCTTACAAATTTAAAGCAAAACAAGCCACAACAACTTTGCAGGACGTAGAGTATCAGGTGGGAAAAGTTGGTTCGATAACGCCTGTCGCTAAAGTAGAACCTGTATTTTTAGCTGGAGTAACCATCTCTTCAATCTCGTTGCATAATGAAGAATTTATCAAACAAAAAGACCTCAGAATTGGTGATAAAATCATCGTAGAAAGAGCTGGTGACGTAATCCCGTATGTGGTACAATCTTTAGCAACAGTAAGAGATGGATCGGAGCAAGAAATTCAATACCCAACGCATTGTCCAATAAATGATACAGAAGAGAAAGTAGCATTAATACAAGTCGATGGAGAAGCCGCTTGGCGTTGTCCAAACTGTGTATGTGGGGTGCAAAGTTTGCAAAAAATCATTTTCCATGTATCAAAGGTTGCCATGGATATCGATGGACTCGGTAAATCATTGGTAGAAAAATTTCATGAAAAAGGCTGGATTAAAGACATCAGTGATGTATATAATCTTGACTATAATCAGATTTCTGAGTTGGAAGGTTTTGGCGAGAAATCAGTAGAGAATCTCAGGAAATCTATTGACAAAGCAAAACAAAACCCCATCAGCAGATTATTGCATAGTCTGAGTATTCATCACTTAGGGAAAAAGGCAAGTAAGTTGATTGCTGAACAAATTGATCACGTCCTCGACCTTAGAGATTGGACTGAAGAAAATTTTACTGATATAAAAGATATTGGTCCAGTAGTAGCAAAAAATGTAATTGCTTTTTTTCAAGAAGAATCTAATATTACATTGCTAAATAAATTAGAATCTTATGGTGTAAATCTGAAACAAACAGAAGAAGACAAACCAATAGAAACTGATGAATCCGCACCTCTTTTTGGTAAGACAATTTTGTTTACTGGAAGTTTGCAAAATATCAAACGGAATGAAGCTAAAAAACTAGCAGAACAACTCGGAGCAAAAAATATCTCAGCCGTCAGTTCAAATTTAAATATTCTAGTAGTAGGAGAGAAGGCTGGGTCTAAGCTAAAGAAAGCGCAGGATATTGGCACAGTGGAAATCATAACAGAAGAAGATTTTTTAAAACTGGTAGAGTAGTATCAAAGCGATCATTTTGATTCCAATAGTGCA
>JAHDBF010000016.1 GCA_020630525.1 Saprospiraceae bacterium | reverse complement strand
AAAAAAGCTGTCTACCTAAGTAGACAGCTCCAGATTGAGTTCTGAAAGAATCAAATTTGGTAATTATCATTTCTAATGTAGAAATGAATGAAAATTCCGCCAGAACCCAACTAAATTACAAATATGGTTTATCTAATATTTACTCAAGACTGCTCTTGAAAATTTTTCTAGTAAAATTTGTTATCTTGAAAACGCCATTCATGTAAAAACGCGCACTTTGATTTGTTAAAGAAAGCGTTAAATAAACTTATCCGCCGCAAGCAGATTTTAGCTTTCTAACTTGGTCAGTCCAGAAAATACTTTCTTCATCTACCTCATCATCGTCACAAAATCCTGTGATTTCTAAGATAGTTTCATTGGTAATATCTGACCTATACATTCTAAACTCAATATACTCATCCTCACCAGAATCTTCGATGTGGAAACGTATTCTTTCTTCTTGGATGTCATCAATCATCTCCCAATATTCCTCCGAACCGTCCCATTCAAAAGTATATACTTCATCCGTTACATCGCAACTATCACAGAACCATCTTACTAAAATATCTGGAGTAGTTAAAAATTGGTACACAATAGCAGGTGATGCTTTCAGTATGTACTCTAAATCAAATTGTATCTTTTCGCTATTGGCCATCAATTATAAATCATTGATAATTAAGGATTAATTGTGTATATTATCGTTTATCTGGACACAAGGAAAAATAATTTTTTGAATTATACAAAAAAAAGAACTTTTTTTTCATTAACTGATTATTAATAAAGACTTTGAACTTAACAAAAAAGGCTTCATATTTGCAGTCCTTTTAGTATTTACAATAATAAACCCGCTCGTGCATGAGGCAATTAAAGATCACCAAATCCATAACCAACAGAGAAAGCCAGTCATTAGAAAAATATCTTCAAGAGATTGGTAAAGTTGATTTGTTAACTCCAGAAGAGGAAGTATCATTAGCTCAAAGGATAAAAGATGGTGATCAAGAAGCATTAGAAGAACTCACAAAAGCCAATCTGCGATTTGTTGTTTCCGTAGCTAAGCAATACCAAAATCAAGGATTATCACTTTCTGATTTAATAAATGAAGGAAACCTTGGTCTTATCAAAGCTGCACAAAGATTTGATGAAACCAGGGGATTTAAATTTATCTCCTATGCCGTTTGGTGGATTAGACAATCTATCCTACAAGCACTTGCAGAACAATCAAGAATCGTAAGATTACCCTTAAATAAAGTTGGGTCCTTAAATAAAATAAACAGGGCATTTTCTGAATTAGAACAAGAATACGAGCGAGAGCCTTCTTCTGAGGAGTTGGCATCTATCTTAGAGATTACAACAGAAGAAGTAGAAACTACATTAGGAGTTGCTTCACGTCACGTGTCTATGGATGCGCCATTCGTAGATGGAGAAGACAATTCATTACTTGATGTATTAGAAAATAGCGGTACTCCTAACACAGATAAAGGTCTTGAGCATGGAGATTCTCTAAGAAAAGAAATAGAAAGATCTTTAAATACACTGACAGAAAGACAATGTGATGTCATAAAGTTATACTTTGGTATCGGTGTAGAACACCCAATGTCACTAGAAGATATCGGAACTAGATTTGGTCTAACAAGAGAAAGAGTAAGACAAATTAAAGATAAAGCCATTAACAAATTAAGGTCTGCAAGTAGATCAAAATTGTTAAAGAATTACTTGGGAACATAGTCCATTCCAAAATTCAAAATATATAAAAAGCCTCATGCATTAACTTTGTATGAGGTTTTTTTATTTACACCATATCATTCGAGTAAAACTGGTCTATCTATTCTACTTTCTAAAGAAATAAAAGTTTCAGTCCTTTGTATTCCTTCTATATTTTGAATATGATTTGACAATACATTTTTAAGATGTTCAGTACTCTTACACCTAACTTTTGCAAATATAGAATAGACTCCAGTGGTATAGTCTGCACTAATGATTTCTGGGATTTGTTTAAGTCGCTCACTGACATGCTCATACATCTTACTTTGCGAAAGATAGATGCCTAGATAAGCACATACGCCATATCCTAGTTTAACAGGATCGACCGTAATCCTAGAGCCAGTAATAATTCCAGCTTCAGTCAATTTTTTAATTCTTAGGTGAACAGTACCTTGCGAAACGAATAATTTTTTACCTATTTCTGCATATGGCATTTTGGCATCCTTTTGTAGAATGTTTAATAATTTAGTATCAGTCTCATCTAGCACATGATTTGCCATAAGCAATTATTTTGTTATACCTAAGTTTTAGAAAATCAAGTAAACTTCATATCCATAGGTATTGTTATCTTTGAATAATTATTATCAAAAATAATAATCTTTACGGATCATAACTTCATATAATTTAATGCCAAGTTCGGAAAATAGAAAATATAAAGTATTAGAGCCATTTTTGCTAGCATGTGCTTGTGCTATTGGTATGTTGCTTGGCTACACACTATTTGCAGATCATACTGAAATCAGTCTATTGGAATCTTCGGATATTTCTAGTGGCAATTATGGCTTAAATGGACAAGGTAGAATTGAAGAATTACTCAGAATAATAGAGAATTCTTATGTAGATGAATTGGCTTCAGACGAATTGATAGAAGATGGTGTGATACATCTAATGTCAAAATTAGATCCATTCAGTCAATATATTCCTGCTAAAGAAATGGAAGCATATAACGAAAAAATGAATGGGGTATACAAAGGTATCGGTATAGAATCCTTATACATTAATGACACACTTTATATTAATAAAATAGAAGAAAACAAACCTGCGGATCTAGCAAACCTTACAGTAGGTACTCAAATTTTAGCATTAGGAGATCACTCTGTTGTAGGTCCTGAATGGAGTATGACTAAAGTACGTGAGCTATTGCGTGCATGGGATGATGAACAAATCAGTATTACTTCTTTTCATCCGAATACTGGTATAAAAGAACAACAAATTCCATTATCAGAAATCACTACTAATTCTGCAACCAATTATTATCTATTGGATAAAAAAACTGGCTACATTCAGATAGAGCGATTCAGCGCAAATACTTATGACCAGTTTTTTAAATCAATGGAAAAAATATCCATTGAGGCAGATGCCGATGAGTTTAATTTGGTCATAGATTTAAGGGACAATCCTGGAGGTTATCTTCCTCAATCACTCAGAATCTTGAGCCAATTATTTAATCAAAAAGCAAAATTACTTACCTACACAGTAGGAGAAAATAGGAAGAAAAAAGAGTATAAAACTACAGGCAGAAATTTTTATGACATCAAGGAAGTTGTGGTATTAATCAATGAAAATTCTGCTTCTGCAAGCGAAATTGTTGCAGGAGCCATCCAAGATTGGGACCGTGGAATTATAATCGGAAAACAGTCATATGGTAAAGGATTGGTTCAAGAGATTTTTCCACTTAAAAACGGATCTGCAGTAAGATTGACAGTCGCAAGATATTGTACGCCTTCTGGGAGACAGATACAAAAACCATATGTAAAAGGGCTCGATACCATTAAACAGTCACAAGACACCTTTGAATCAAAACTTTATTTGCGCCCATTAGAAAGTAATTCAGGGGTAAAACCAGATATTGAAGTAGTAGATTCTGGATTTATATACGATACAAAAAATACGCAATTTGTAACTACCCAAATCCTGCCTTTTACTGAGCAAATAAGTCTTGAAGAGTTAGTAGATACCAAGCGCACGCTTTTACCAAAATTGAAATACAAGTGCTCCACGGAAGAAATCCAATCAAAAGATGAATTCGCAATTAGAGCAGAATTAATCTATAGTTGGTACGGAAAGTCTCAATATCAAAAGTTTACACATAGGAAAGATCCATATATAAATAAAACTATGGAAATGTTGGCTTTCGATGACCCAATAGAAAAGTTAGTTTCTAAGGAAAATTAACTCCCCATCATCTGTGCATTTTAATAACACTGAGGGTTCGTTTCCTCCTGGTATGGCGATATCTGGAGAAACTATTTCGTCAACTTCAGTAATTATCTTCTTTTCTATAGTTTCAAAACTTGTAGGAAAGGGCAAACCTTGAGTATTCGCACTTGTAGAGACAATCGGCTTTTTAAGAACAGAAATTAATGTATTACAAAATTCATGTTGGATTATTCTGATGGCTACTGTTCCTTCGTTTGAAAGTAAAACTCTAGGTAATAAACCATTTGCTTCAAAAATTACAGTTGCTGGTTTATGATAGTAATATAAAATGTTTTCAATTCTAGGATGAACATGCCTTACATATCGTTTTAGATGCTCAAGATTCTCTACTAACACAATTAAAGGTTTGTCTAAATCGCGATTTTTTAATCCCTGAACTTTAGCAATCGCAGATTCATTAAATGCATCGCATCCTAGTCCCCAAATGGTATCAGTAGGATAGAGTAAACTCGCTCCTTGTCGCAATCTATTCGAATAATGCTGAATATTCATGTTATGGAAAACAATTTATCAGTTAATATCGTTGGATAATCGGTTTTGTAATTGAGCAAATAAAAGAAATATTCTCAAATATTTTGAGTGTTTATTAAAAGATTAGAGAATATTTTATTGTCGATTTTCTAGGATTGGTTTTTATTAAAAATCAAAGGTCGAAAGGCAAGCAACTAATTCAAAGAATTAAGGTTAAATTTGTTTGTTGCAAAATATAGATTTTAATTTAGCACTATATAATTAATGAAGCGAATCATTGCCATAGGTATAATTATTTTTTTTCATAGCCTTATTAGCGAAGCTAGACATATTGTTGGTGGTGATGTAGAGTATCGATGTTTATCAGTAAATACAGCAAATAATACGGTTGAATTTAGGGTTAGGTTTACCTTATATAGAGATTCTCAAAGCGGAGGAGCACCATTTGATGGAGACCCATTTAACAATACACCCGCTTCAAGATTTGGAATTTATTCGGGATCTGGACAGAATTGGAATTTTGTAAGATTGATTCAGAATGTTCCAGCTACGGGTATATCAGAGGTTGGCTTTGATACTAGTAATCCTTGTGTTGAGATTCCATCTGGAGTTGGTGTAGAAAGAGGCATTTACGAGTTTACCATTACGCTACCGATCATCAATCAGAATTACATGATTACTTACCAGCGGTGCTGTAGAAACGAGACTATAACGAATCTACTAAACCCTGGAGACAATGGTGCGGCATTCTCAGTAGAAATTACGCCTGAAGCACAAATCCAATGTAATAATAGTCCATCGTTTAATAATTTTCCGCCCATTTTTATCTGTGCAGATCAAGACATTAATTTTGATCATTCAGCGACAGATTCCGAAGGTGATGAACTGATATATAGCTTTTGCGCACCCAAAACAGCAGGTGGGCAGGAAGGAGTTGGTGGTGTGGGTGATGCTGAATCTTGTAATGGAGTAAGACCAAACCCGGAAAACTGTAGACCTCCTTTTGATAATGTTACTTTTTCTGGTCCCTATACACCTACCGCTCCGATGGCAGGAAATCCATTGATAACCATAAACCCTCAAACTGGACTAATTTCTGGAAGCCCAACAATGCAAGGACAATTTGTAGTAGGTGTATGTGTTCAAGAATTTAGAAATGGAATTTTATTGGGAGAGACAAGAAGAGATTTTCAGTTTAACGTAGTGTTGTGTACGCCATTGGTATTTGCAGATATAGAATCAGAGTCAAACATTGATTTTGTAGACTTTTTCGTAAAATCTTGTGGTGCAAATATTGTAACGTTTAATAACCTAAGCACAAATATTGACAATATTGTCTCTTATGAATGGGCTTTTGATATTGGTGGAGATACCACCTTTATTGATACTAGAGATGCAACTGTAGCATTTCCTGGACTCGGGACATATTACGGTCACATGATATTAAATAAAGGCACATCTTGTGCTGATACAGCCAATATTGCAGTAGATGTATTTCCAGCAATTGATGCAGATTTTAGTTTTACATATGATACTTGTGTTGCCGGACCAGTATCCTTTATTGACGAAAGTGTAACTGGTGCTGCCGGTGGAATTACGGATTGGAGTTGGAGAGATGAATCAGAGATTTTCTCAATAGATACAGATGTAAATCATTTGTTTTCTGATCCAGGAAATATACCAGTCACTTTAACGGTAACTGATGTGAATGAATGTAAAGATTCAATAGAGCAAATCATTAATTGGTATCCAGTACCACCTCTCATTGTTACTGAACCCACTAGGTTTATTTCCTGTGAGGGTGGTGAAGTTTTTTTTAATAATTTATCCTCCCCAATTAATGAAGAATATCTAATTACTTGGGATTTTGGCGATGGAAATTTTTCTAATGATATAAGCCCTACGCATGTTTATGAAGAAATAGGAAATTACACCGTTTCTGTATCAATTGTTTCTCCTAATAGCTGTGAAGTAGATCGTACTTTTATAGATTGGATTACAGTATTAGAAAAACCCTTAGCAGACTTCACATATAATCCTGAAGATCCCGATATTTTTAATAATGAAGTAAGCTTTTCAAATCTATCAGAATTGGCAATTGGATATCAATGGAACTTTAATGATGAATTTATAAGCTTACAGGAGAATCCAGTGTATACCTTTGTCGACACAGGATTCCAAGATGTAACCTTAGTTGCATTTCATGAAAGTGGCTGCACTGATACCTTAACTCAACAAATAGATGTAAAACCACTCGTTGATTACTTTATGCCGAATGCGTTTAGTCCAAACGGTGATGGAGAAAATGATACTTTCATAGGGAGAGGTTTTGTTTCTGGTGTTCAAGAATTTTCGATGAGGATTTGGAATCGCTGGGGAGAAATGGTCTATGAAACAAACGATCCATTGATAGGGTGGAATGGCACTAAACAAAATACTGGAATCCAATCACCCAAAGGCGTATACGTCTATCAGTTAAGCTATGTAAGTCCTAGAGGAAAATCTATAAATCAGAATGGACACTTAACATTAATTAGATAATCTATAGATTTACTTGACATTATTCAGGAATAATATGTAAGTTTGCTTACCTATCATTATTTTAATATATACATTGGCAACATTCCATTCTGCCTTGATGACAAACGGTACACCCTTTGTATTGTTTTATTAAAAATGTCAAATAATGAGAATTACAATAGCTATGATGTGCCTGATATTGGCATTAAAAGTTGGCGCGCAAACTACAGATACTTTAACAGTGATGACTTATAATTGTCTATTTTTTCCCAGTAATGGTAATTCTGATCCATTGGGTTCTGATGATGCAAGGAAAGTTCATTTTAAAAACGTCATTAACGAGGTCGATCCTGACATCATTTTGTTACAAGAAATTTCTGATGCTTCTGGTGCTACCATTTTAGTAGATGAGCTTAATGCCAATGCTACTACAGGAAAAATTTATGCGCATTCTCCTTTAGCAGATTTTGAAGAATATGGACCTAATCCGTTTCAAATTGGGAATATGCTGATTTACAATACCGAAGTTGTAGGGTTTAATAGCCAAGTAGAAGTGCCACGGAATAACTCTGCAGTAGAACCAGACGGAGGTATAACAATAACTCCTCGAGCGTCAACACAATATGACTTAAGTATAGTTTCTAAAGACTGTCCTAACGAATCAAATTCGCTAAAAGCGTATAGTTCTCACCTGAAAGCTGGATTTGATAATGCAAATTCTTCAGAAATTGCCGATAGAGATAGACGAGTTTTAGGCGCGCAAGATCTAATGGATCATATTAATGCATTATCAATTTCTGACAACGTAATTGCCGTAGGGGATTTTAATTTTTATAGCGACAATACAGTAACAGGTACCTATGCTGAACCTGCATACGATGTATTAATAGATGCGGGGAATGCAAATCCTCTGATTGATTATTTTGGAGGATTTACTAGAAATATTAGCGATCCTGTGGAAGTAGCAAAATATACCCAATCCACAAGACAAGTAGGTTTTAATGAATATGGAAATGGTGGATCGAATGGTGGTCTCGATGATAGATTTGATTTCATTTGGTACAATAATGCCATAAATGACAATAGCAGTAATATCCAATTAATTCCAGGAACGTATAAAACCCCAGGGAGTCCTCTGGGATGGAACAATGATGCACTAGATGGAAATTCTCCGATAGCGAGTGACTTGCATTTCATGTCAGACCATTATCCTGTAGTCTTAGATATCGAATCATTTTATGCGAATTGTAGTTTGTGTCAAGCAGACGTAACAGAAACAATAAATTACCCAGCTGGATCAACAATTATGAGTGAAGCAGAATTTTCAATTTCAGCATCTAATGTTATTGAAGCAGGGGCTTCAGTAACTTATTCTGCAGGTTTGTATATTGAACTAAATGCAGGATTTGAAGTGGAAACCAATGGAGAATTTGAAACGTTACAGACAGGTTGTAACTAAAAAAAAATAAGAGGATACATGAGTTGTATCCTCTTATAAATCATTATCAATTTTTGATAATAATTTGTGAATCGGTTTTACCTTGGTATTCCCATTCTAGCAGATAAGTACCTTGCGATAAATCGTTTATGTTTATCGAATTTGTTGCTACTGATTTGAGTAAAAGTTTTCCTTCTAAATTAAGTACTTTTAGTGTTAAATTTTGAATATCCCATTCTATAGGAAGTTCTATATTGACGTATTCTGTCGTTGGATTTGGGCTAATAGTGATTTTCTCTATTGTATTGAAATCTTCGTTGTTAGAAATAGTCGCGTTTAGGTCATATTTAAAAGCTTCCTGTATATACGTATTGCTTCCTGAAGGAAGTAAATATCTTGTACCGTTGAATAAATATACTTCATCTTCAATAACAAAAGATGCAGGCGCCCATCGAGATGTACCTGGATGAGAAGGCAATTGACTCCATTCATCTAAAATGGGATCATACATCCAAAATTCTCCTTCATCCATTGCACTATGAGATTCTCCCTCTCCACTAAGCGCATATCCTTTTCCGTTGTAAGAAAATTGTGTGCCAGCAACTCTTCCTTCAGCAGGTAATGAGGCAACTTCTGTCCAACTGTCATTTTGAGGATCATATTGATACCAGTCATTAAAAATTCCATCTCCGTGACCAAATCCTGCATAAACATATTCTCCAATTCCAAACTGATATGGGTGATGTCTCGGCGCTGCTGGTAAATCTGCCCCTTGACTCCAAGTGTCTGTCATAATATCATAAATCCACCAATCTTTTAAATTTCCATTTCCACCACCAAGACCCATATATATTTTATTATTATG
Source organism: Saprospiraceae bacterium (assembly GCA_020630525.1). GTDB lineage: Bacteria > Bacteroidota > Bacteroidia > Chitinophagales > Saprospiraceae > JAHDBF01. Next base: position 26,217 of record JAHDBF010000016.1, on the reverse strand, counting down.
CGCAACTAAAGCTGGATGCAACCTAGCTTCACATGGACAATCCGATAGCCTTTCCCAAGTTTGTAATGCTGGATCAAAAACCCATAGGTCATTAAACGCTAATCCGTTTCCTAGTCCAAATCCAAAATACGCTTTGCCATCCCATGTATCACCTATCGCATATCCTCTTGCTCCACCTGGAAAATCATCCAATTGCGTCCAAGAATCAGAAGTAGGAGAGTACTGATAGAAGTCGTTACTAATGTTGCCATTTAAATCTGTTCCTGTTACCAAATATCCCATACCATCTAAACCAAAACCAAAGGTATGATCTGTAAAAAAATTATTTGGTGGTGAACTCACTTGCTCCCAAGTCTGTGCTTTCACCATATTTGCTATTAAAAATAGAAAGAGGCTAGAAATTAATGTGTGGTAAATTCTCATAATTTATAATAAGGTTTTGAAAATATATTTAATTATTTTGTAATATATAATGCTTCTGTTTTTGTGTGGATTCCATCATTAATTTTTAAATAATAGATTCCAGATTGAAAGTTAGAAATATCCATTTTATATAAAGTATTTGGATCTGTTATCGTTTTAATTATTTGACCAGTCACATCAATTAAGGATAGTGATGATACGCCTTCAGCCAACTTTATTTCTATGAAAGTAGAAGCTGGGTTTGGTGTAATGTCAAATGTCAATGGTTCAATATTTTCTTCATTACTCGAAAGTATATTCAATTCACTCAATTTTATTTCTGCAGCATTTAAGACTTGGATGTCCGAATTTGTACTTCCATTTTTGGAAACCATACATATAATCTCAATAAATTCCAATCTATAATCTTCTGGTACGGAATAACTATACTCTTGAATGTAATCAGTATTTAATTCGATTTCATCAGGAATGGAATTATCAGTTCCCCAAATATCATCTAGTATAGTTCTTACAACATGTCTATGTCCATAGCTCCAAATCTCATCACCAAGACCTTCTAATGGATGTCCTTCTACATCATTAAAGTAGCTACTTTGCTTAACACCATATACCCAATCCTCAGCAATTATGGCTGTAATTTTATAATCATTGTCTGGTGGTAGTGTTTCAAAATTGGCATTAACGCTAAATTTTAATTCTCTAGATTGTTGATTGATTGATACATTTTCTATTGATAGATTTACAAAATGCGGTTTCTCTATTTCTTGCTCAATCAATGTTTCCCAATTAGAAGCTCCAGAATAGGGTTTATTGTTTACACTAGTTCTATTTATCATTGCCATTGGCACACCAGGCACATTTAGAGTGTCATACAACAATACACTTTCTGCATTATTTAATGGATTTTCATACCAAGTATTCGGTTTGTAATGACTAATCCAAAATAGATCAGGATTTTCTGCTACCATGTTTTTAATATCAATGGTTGCACCAGGACAAACACCACAATGAGAATTAGTAAATTTTTCAATAATTACTCTTTTTTGCGCAATGTTAGATTGACACAATGCAACAACGATAATTATTGATACCAAATACTTCATCATTAAAGGATTTTACCAAATGTAAAAGAATTTTCTCAACTATCTTTTAATATGAATCTTAATTGTCAGTTTGAAGCTAAAATTTACTATCTTAAAAAAAGTTTTGTTATCGTGCAACGTATTTGAAATAGAAAGCGAATAGTAGAATGAAAGGACGTCTAATTATTTTACTATTTATAAAAAAGTGTAATGAAAGTTTTAAATAATATTTTTCTTATTGCCTTAATGGCAAGTTTAATTTTTACTTCTTGTTCAAAAGACGAAGAAGTCAATATTCAAGATCAAACAGAGTGGGAAGATCCGAAAGAAGATAACATGGCTCATCATAATCCTCTATTATCAAGAAGTTCTGGGAGTGATGGAGAAGGAATGGATTTTGATTGTTTCTTGATTACATTTCCATTTTCTTTGGTCGACATAGATGGTAATGAATATGTTATTGCAAGTGAAGATGATTTAACTGCAGCTTTTGAAGATGGTACATTAGAAGTAGTAGATTTTGTTTATCCTCTAAATGTTAGCCTTGATGGAGAAGATTCTACTGTTGCAGATGGTGATGAATTAGCAGAACTATTCGCTTCTTGTGTTCCTACTGGTGGATGGGATGAAAACAGTTTTCCAGCCTATGATATTTCTTACGATAATTCTTGTTGGGATTTGGTTTACCCAGTAGCATTAACTGATATTGAAGGTAACGTTGTCACAGCAGAAGATGCGGAATCATTTAATGCATTAGTCGCTAGTGATTTGTATTTTTTCCAGTTTCCATTAACACTTATTGATGAAGAAGGAAATACCCTTACAGTTGCAAATGTTGATGATATTTTTGAAGCTTTGATCGATTGTAATGGCTTTGGTGATATTGATACCTCAGGATATGATGGAGGAGGTTTTGATGGATTAGGTTGGGAATGGGAAAATAACTTTGAGCTATTAGGATGTTATGAAATTGAGTTTCCATTCAGCGTAACTACTTCGGATGGTTCTATTGTAGAAATTACTAGCCATGAAGACATATGTAATTTAATGTTGCAAGGTGATGTTGTTGATTATGTGTACCCAATTACCTTAACTGACTACGAAGGAAATACTTACGTTGTTGGAACTTCAGATCAATTAGAAGAGCTAATGATTGATTGTTTTGATTTTGGTGATGGCGGATGGACTGGTGGAGGCTTGGATTCAATTGATGTTTGGGGCCCAGGCGAGGAATTTAATGATAATTTCGATTTAATTATACTAGCGTTTCTTTCAGATGATTATGCTGAAAATTGTTTCGACATCAATTACCCAATTACGCTAGTTACCTATGAAGGAAATACGGCGACGGTATCTTCAGACGAGGCAATTATTGAATATAGTTTTGATCCTAGTTACAGCTTGGTTTACCCAGTTTCAGTAACGTATACAGATGGCGGAGCAGTAGAAGAGTTTGACGATGCTAATGAGTTATTGACAGAATTGATGAATGGTTGTGAGTAATCTTTAATGATAGAAAGTTCATTAATAAAGCGATGTATAAATGGAGAGCGCAAAGCTTATAAGCAGTGCTATGAGCTTTGCGCTCCATACATCTATGCGGTAATAAGTAGCTATATTTTTGAAAAGGAAAGTAGGAAAGATATGATGCAAGAAGTTTTTATTCAAATATTTAAATCTCTTGAATCCTATCAACCAAGTAAAGGGAATATTAAGTTCTGGATGCGTAGAATTACAATCAATAAATGTATTTCAGAACTAAGGAAAAATTCATCAAAATTGAATTTAATTCCGTTAGAAGATTTTTCTGATGTAGAAAACTATACTGACGAAATTGATTTTGAAAACTTAACTAGAGAAGAAATATTGGATGGATTAAAAGCCATGCCAGAAGGGTATCGAACTATTTTTATGCTCTTTGTTATTGACGAATATTCTCATAAAGAAATTGCAGAATTGTTAAACATAAAACCAGAAACTTCTAGATCGCAACTATTGCGTGGAAAGAAATGGATTAAAAATAATTTTTCGTTAGCATCCAAATCATTTAATTATGGATAAGAAAAATGAATTTAAAAACAAATTAAGATCAAATTCAGAATTACCAGAATCATTGTCTTGGGATAATGTAGGGCAAGATATATTACATGGCGTAAAGCCAAATAATAAGAAAAGAAAATATGGATTAATCTTCATATGGATTGGTATACTTCTATTTGTTTTCTCAGGGTTACTTTTGATTTCAAACCTTAAAATGAAAAATAATTCCTTAGCCGATTTAGAAAAAAAGATTACCGAAAATCATGAAAACATTAAAGTAATTCTTGACGAAGTAAAAAAATCAATAGATCCAATAACAATAGAATCTAATAATAAATCAGATTCTAATGCTAAATCAGGAAGATCATCAAGTAGCAATAACAATGAAAAAAGCCTTAAAAATAATGCTATAGAAAAGGTGTCAAATTCAATAAATAAACAAGAAAAGATAGAAGAACAGAAAACAGAAAACTACCATAGTGCTGTTAGGAATAATATGATTTCAGAAGGAATTAACAATGCTACTTATGATCTGGAAGCAGATTATGCTGAAGTCAATATTGAAAACAGTACTCAAGAAATTCCACATATTATCCCCTTATCAAATACTCAATCCAAAATTGCTGATCTTGATGAAATTACTACAATTGAGGTTATTCGTAAATTACTAGTATTTGAAAGAACGCAATTATTGTTTCCCAATATTGATCCCCTTTATATCATTGAGACAAAAGAAGGTACAAATCCTTACTGGATGTCCTCTCTTGGTTTATCAACCAGTTATATGTTGCCAAATTTTAATGGAAACAAATTGGCTGAGACTAAATCAATTTTAGAAACTGGTTTTCCAAGCATTGGTTTAGGATTGAATATAGCTTATGTAGTAAATGGGAAATGGAGTTTTTCTACAGGATTACATTATAGAAATATAGAATCTAAATTTGATTTTACACAAGAACGCGATACTAGTATGGTACAAGAAGTTAATGTAGAACTGCTTAACACATTAACACATACCGTTACTTCTCATTCTATTGATTCTGATGTCCAAGGTGTGGCTTATACAAGAGTATTGAAATACAATAAATATAAACAATTGTCATTGCCAATGAGTGTGTCAAGAATTCATAATGTCACAAGAAAAATTGGAATCTCATATGGATTAGGTACTCAATTGACCTATCATTTTGGGAATGAAGGACAAACTGTAGTAGAAAATATTGATCCTCAATATTATGACGTAATATCAATAGAGGAATCAAATAATTATAAAAAAATATCTAGTCAAATCACCACTAATTTTGGAATAGAATATAACTTAACCCAACGTGTATGGATGGGGTTACACTCTGGAATTGAGTACACTATTTCTAATTTGACAAAAGAAACACATAGCTTCAATCCGATTGTTTTTTCTGGGCAATTAAAATTGAGTTATAAACTTTAAGAGAGTTGTTTTCCAAGAAGAAGCCAAGGTGTGTGCCTAGCTTCTTCTTTTTCTTTTTCTTCTTCTTCTCATTTTCCAGATATTGATAATGTAATAACCGATTTTTTATAGTATTGAAAAATGCTTTTTAAGTTTTACTGATATTGTTTAATAGGCACCTAACAGTCTTTTTTCTTATTTGTTTCATTTTATCTTGGTCAAATTTTTTCAATTGATATTGAAACTTTAGGTCAATAGAATCTTTTTCCATCTTTACTATTTTTAAGTTAAAAGAATTAGGAACCAAAAATTCAAAATAGTCTTCAAGAGATTTAACCAATTCGATTTCTAGGTGTTCAATGCTTTTTACTTTGTTAATGTAAATTTGGAAATCAATACTAAGCAAGCGAGAATCCTTTTTTGTGTAATTTATAATTTCGTTATTGAAAATTTTACTGTTTGGTATAGATATTAGATCATCATCATCATTCAATAATTTCGTCTTGAATAAAGTTAACTCAACTACTTTTCCCTTAATATCATTAGAATAAATGTAATCTCCAATTTCAAAGTCCTTAGCAAAACCAAAGTATAAACCAAAAAGAAAATCAGAAATATATTCTTTAAAAATTAATACTAAAGCTGCTGCGACGATGCTTAATGAGGTAGCTAAACTTTTTAAATCAATACCAAATAATGAAAAGAAAAAAATAAATATTACGAAAAAAAGAAACGCCTGAAATACATTATTTATTCCAAAAATAAAATTATCAGGTGTTCTTCTATTTTTGGATATCTGATACCACTTAACAATTACTGAACGCAGTAAATATAACAACAATAGTATCATCAAAAATCTGATGAAAGAATTGTTTATATACGTTTCCAAATATTGATTGATTACCTCCATTTGATTTTTACAAATTTTTCAGGATGTCCAGAAGCATCTAACACCTCTATTGCAAGTTTTTTCCATTCTTTTGCATATTCTCTCAATTCGATAAAATTATTTCTAGTCACTTCATCAAGATTTTTTTCTAAATCAGAAATTGCAAATAATGCAGCTGAAATCAAAGCATTTTTAGATTCAATTGATTTTGCATTGAAAGCCTTGTGTAATTTGTCTTTGCAATTAGCAACCTTGTCAATATTATGATCAATTATTGGGCATTGATATTCTAAAGGCGTTTTAATAGAAAATAGGAAATGTGTAGGGACATCTCCATACTTCTTTTTTAATGCACGTACTGACAGGTTATTAATTCTTCTATTCCCCAACTTTCTTGCCATTTGATAACGATTTTGTGGTGGTTGGAACTGCCATTAGTCTTTTCTTGTCAATCAAATTTCCGGTAATTGTGCATAATCCAAATGTTTTTCGAGCAACTCTTTCCAATGCTTGATCAATGTCGCTAAGATGTTTTTTTTGCCGAGAAAGTTGTAGAAGAGTATATTCCATATTAATATACTCATTAGAATTTTGAAGTACATTTGATTCATCTCTTCCATTTTCCGCCATAGATTCTAATTGATCTTGATAATACTTTATTTGTTCTTCTGAATGGTTTTTTTTCTTTAGCAATATTTCTTTAAATGTAGCTAAATCCGTGTCTGAAAGTCTTTGATTCATAATAAAAAATTATATGTGTATGTAATTGAAAAACAGTGATATATGACAAATTGCTAACAATCTAATTTCAAATATGAGGATAAACGATAATTCCTTTTTTTTTGTTTCATTTTACTAATCTTTTTTTTTAAAATAGTGAAACTTTAATATTATGAATGAAGTTATTACGTAGCTAATATTTGCATTTTTGATTGTTAATTTATTAAGTAATTAATTTTTAAAATAGAGTAAACCATGTTACATCCGAATACTAAAGTTCAATTTATTAGTAACGAAAAAGGTGTTGGTGTTGTCGCTACAAGCTTTATTCCGAAAGGAACAATTACTTGGGTTCAAGACCCTCTTGACAGAGTTTTTACTGTTAAACAGTACGAAGGATTCAATAGCTCTTACAAAGACTTATTGGATACTTATACATTTAGGAACAGTAAGGGTCAATATGTTTTGTGTTGGGATAATGCTCGTTTTGTTAACCATAGCTTTAACTCCAATTGCCTAAGTAGTGCTTATGATTTTGAAATCGCCATTAGAGATATTCATGAGGGAGAAGAATTGACTGATGATTATGGATATCTTAATGTTAAAGAACGCTTCAGGGGTATAGACGAAGGTTCCAAGAGAAAGTTTGTATACCCAGATGATTTAACCAAATATTATTCAATTTGGGATAAACAATTATTAAATGCATTTAAAAGTTTAATTCATGTTGAGCAACCGCTAAAATTTTATATGCAGAATAAGAATTGGAATAAGGTCTTAAGGATAATTAAAGGAGAAGCAAAAATGGACTCAATTTTGACTCTTTATTTTACTGGTGAAGATGGCAAACGTGCTAAAACGCAGAACAAAAAATCGCCAGTATTTTAATCCACGTAAAAAAAGAAATTATAGAATTTAGTAAAAACTATTGGATCAGTGCAGTTGTTTAAGATTAGTTAAAACGAGTATAGTTTTCTCAAAAAAAATGATTGAATCAGTTTACCAAAATCAATATTTAAAATAGAGACAACAGACATGAAATAGTATAGTCTGTTGTCTCAATATGTTTAATCTTCTGATGAAAGATATTTATATACTAGTCCAGCCAATATTGCACCAACAATTGGAGCCAACCAGAATAACCATAATTGAGTCAAAGCCCAATCTCCAGCAAAAAGCGCTTGACTTGTACTTCTTGCAGGATTCACAGATGTGTTTGTCACAGGAATACTGATTAAATGTATTAATGTTAAACCTAATCCGATGATTAATCCGCCAAATCCTTGTGGTGCTTTAGCATGCGTTGCACCTAAGATGATAAACAAAAACATGAAGGTCATAACGACTTCTGTAACTAATGCAGATACCATGCTGTACCCGCCAGGAGAATGAGCGCCATATCCATTTGAAGCAAAACCTCCGATTTCAAATCCAGATTTTCCACTCGCAATGAGATATAAAATCCCTGCACCAGCAATCGCTCCCAATACTTGAGAAATAATATAAGGCAATAATTCTTTCTTGTCAAAACGCCCTCCCATCCAAAGTCCAATCGAGACCGCTGGATTTAAGTGACAACCTGAAATATGTCCAATTGCATAAGCCATAGTTACTACTGTCAAACCAAATGCGAGAGATACTCCAACAAATCCAATGCCTAATTCTGGATATGCCGCAGCCAATACTGCACTTCCACATCCACCTAGTACTAACCAAAAAGTACCAATAAATTCTGCTAATAATTTTTTCATGATTTTATATTTAATTAATTAGGTTACATAAATTATAAAATCGGTTTAACACAAAATAATAATATCTTGACAAGAATACGATTATTAGATATTAAAGTTTAACATATTCTTTTCCTAACTAAATAACTTAACACTTTTAAGGATGGCTAACTCCTTAAAAATCAAATGGTTTTGTTGATTCTAACCATGTGGAGTAATAAACCATTACAATGAAAAATTACTCTTCTTCTCCTTGAAAACGGTCTTTAATTGCCTCAATTCCTTCTTCTAGTTCTTCTTCGATATTGTCTATCTTATCCTTAGCACGTTGATATAATTCTCCAGATTTTTCTACCACTTTTCCTGATGCTTCTTTTACATCACTTATCGTGTTTACTATATATTCTTTTTCTAGAACATCATCCATAAACTCTAGTGTGCCTTTTACGCTTTGGTTAACTTTTTTACCTGTACCTTTTAAGAACTTAAAAATGTTTAATAATTTCATTAGTGATAGCCTGTGTAGTTATGTGGAGTAATCTGTAATAATTCTGATTTGATTTCTTCATTTACCTTTAATTGATTTACGAATACATCAATATCTTCTTTAGTAATACGTGTTTTTCCTCTAGTTAGTTCCTTAAGCGCTTCGTATGGCTTCGGATAATTTTCTCTTCTTAAGATATTTTGGATTGCTTCTGCTACTACTGCATAGTTTAATTCTAGGTCAGCATTCAGCTTTGCTTCGTTGAGTTTTAATTTAGATATTCCTTTAATGATGGATTTATATGCAATCAATGTATGTCCGAATGGCACACCAATATTTCTTAATACAGTGCTGTCTGTTAAATCTCTTTGTAGTCTTGATATTGGAAGTTTAGATGATAAAAATGAAAATACTGCATTTGCCATTCCCAAATTTCCTTCCGCATTTTCAAAATCTATAGGATTTACTTTATGTGGCATGGCACTAGACCCAACTTCATTTTTGACTGTTTTCTGACCGAAATAATCCATAGAAATATAAGTCCATACATCTCTACAAAAATCTATCAATATGGTATTACTCCTTTTAAAGCAATCCAATAATTGTGATAAATCATCATAGTGTGCGATCTGAGTAGTAGTCTCATATCTATTTAAACCTAATTGTTTTACAGCGAAAGTATCTGCAAAATCTACCCAATCAATATTTGGAATTGCAACTTTATGTGCATTAAAATTTCCTGTTGCGCCACCAAATTTTACACATATTTGAATCTTCTTTAAAATAGATAACTGTATCTCCATACGTTCGCGAAAAACCCTTAGTTCTTTTCCTACTGTGGTAGGACTCGCCGCTTGTCCATGTGTTCTTGCCAGCATTGGAACACCGTGATATTCTGATTCTTTTTCTTTAATATCTGAAATCACTTGTTTAAGTGTTGGGATCATCTCATGGATTAATGCATCTCTTATCATTAATGGAAATGAGGTGTTGTTAATGTCTTGTGATGTTAATCCAAAATGAATCCATTCTTTCCATTCACCCAATCCAAGGTCATCAAATTTTTCTTTGATTAAATATTCAACTGCTTTTACATCGTGGTTAGTTATCTTTTCAATGTCTTTGACTTTTTGGATTTCTTCGTTTGACAGTTCGTTAGACCATTGTGATAACGTATCTAGTATGTGGTCTTCAATGTGATTAAATTGTTGTATGTCAACTTTTGATAAAGCAATAAAGTATTTAATCTCTACAATTACCCGATACTTAATTAGCGCAGCTTCTGAAAAGTATGTTGAAAGTGATTTTGTTTTTTGATGGTATCTGCCATCAATCGGAGATATTAGCGACAATGCATTCATGATAAAATCTGTTTTCAATATTTAATTTGATCCTTCCATCTTTTATGTGTCCATAACCAATTGCTAGGGTCTGAAAGAATCTGTTTTTCTAGTTCGTTAAAATATAATTGTGTTAATTGTTTTGCATCATTGATTTCATGAACGCCTTCTGAAAGTAGGGTAGGTGTGACTTGATATTTTCCACGTTCCATACGTTCGATTTTATAATACCAAATCGGATTATCATTTTTAATCGCAGACTCAGTAGCACCATGTAAGCAGATAGTTTCTCGATTTAAGAACTTAATTTTATGGGCTTTTTCTTTATTTGATGGATTTTGATCTGCAACATATATGATTGATTTTGGTAAATCATAATCTTTTTTCATTGCAGTTTTATCACCATAGATACTGACTAAGCTGATCCCACTTTTTGCTCTTCCTTTTCCAATAAATGCATCAATGTATTTATTTGACAAAGGTTTGTATAATCCTATAACTTTAAACGGGGTTTGCGACGCTAATGCAATCACGCCCCATTCCCAGTTGGTATAATGACCTGCCACGGCTACAATATCTTTCCCGCATTTAGCATGACCAATAAATTTTTCTGGCAATAAAATCTTGTACCTTTTATCAATACTTTTTACAGAAATAAACATTCCTTTAAAAGATTCTAAAATGATGTCAGTAAAATTTTTATATATGTTTGGTAGAATTTTGTTTTTCCATTCTTGGCTTTTTTCTGGAAATGCAAAATCAAGATTTTTAATAATCACCCTTTTTCTGTATCCAATTTTCAACATCAGAAATGCTAAAAAATCAGATAATTTATAGAGCATCCAAAACGGCATTATCCCAAGAATGATAATAAATAATCTAAAGAATAAATAACCGATAAATTGCATGATTAAATTATTTGTTCGAAGTCATCAAATGCATTGTCAATACTTGAGATGGATTCTCTTGCTTTCATCATTTCATTAAATTGAGTTTCTACATTAAGTAAAAATTCAGCAGATAATTTAGATTTTAATATTTCAATATTGTGCAATTGACTGCCTTCTCTAAATTTATAAATCTGTTCGAGAAGATTTTTTTCCAACTTCAAACTTAATTTATCATTGTGTTTAAAGATGGTGATTTTTAGTCGAGGATGGGGAATTTCTGCCAATATTCTCATGTCCTAGTTATTGTAAGATTCTTTGATGCTTTCAGAAAATACTTTATACAGTTTTTGCAATTGAGGAAACTCACTCAATGCATTGATATGTTTGTCGATAACTAAATTGTCTCCTCTTTTTGCTGGCCCAGTTTGTAAGTCGCATGCATTTGATTCTACCACATTTTGAAATGTTTTTTGGATCAACGGGACCAATAAATCAAAGTTAGATTGATGTTTCTCTACAAATTCAGTATTGAGACAAAATAAGTGATTCATAAAGTTATTAACTACTACGGCAGATAAGTGTAATGCAGCACGTTGTTGATCTGTCTTTATGTGATAGTCGCAATTTATGAGTTTTGCAAGATTGATTAATTTGTTTTCAACAAACTTATTTGATCCACAAATCAAGATCGGAATACTATCCCAATCTGATGCTTTAATATTTTTAAAAGTCTGTAACGGGTAGAAAACACCGTAGTCCGTATCCGCTGCTATTAATTTACTAGATGACTTGCTTCCTGAGGTATGAGCAATGCTTGGATATTTTTTTAATCTATTGGGATTAAGGCTTGAAGCTACTTTTTTGATCGCATCATCACTTACCATTATTAGAATAATGTCTAAGTCTAAGCTGAATTCAACAATGTCATTTATCGCTTTCGCTCCGACTGATTCTGCTAGTATCTTAGCTTTAGAAAAAGTCCTATTGTACACTTGAATTATTGACACACCGCTGCTGCATAGTTTTTTACAAACTTCAGTTGCAATAGTTCCAGCCCCAACAATTCCTATTTTCAAGACTTTGCTTTTTTACGAGCCATGATTGCCAATATAAATCCTAACATCATTAGGATCGACCCCAGCCAAAATAGATTAATGCCTGGGAATACTTTCGCTTCTAGATATATAACATCTGTCCTTGGTACTCCTTCTGCGATTAGTAACGGTATCTGTATATTGTCTCTACTATCAGATGCAATTTTAAACGTAAATTTTCCAGTAGTCGGATCAATATTCGCAAAACGGATGTGTATTCCTTCTTGAGGTAAATATTCTTTTACGGTAAAAGGAATACTATTTCTTATAATGTAAAGTGGGGTAACTGTTCTATTTAAAGTCCCATCTTTATGTGTTATAATTAAGTTTGCACCTATAGGAAGATCACCTTCTTCAAACTGATAATTCTTATGAGTTGGGTCCTTTATCACATTTGTGAAAGAAACATTATAATCACCAAATTCAAACGAACCTCCTTGAGGTATCTCAAAAGATTGATATTTTAATTCACCATCTACAGTAAATACATCAGCAAAGAATGTGTCTTCAACTTTAACTTTTACACCCAATTGATCAATAGTGACTGGATATGTATACACTAAATTTTCTGCCAACCCTAATGCTGGATCAACTGGGTAAATTTTGTTTTTATCCTCCTCTTTTAAACTATCCTTTAGAGTAGGGTGGAACTTCATATTTACTTGAACACCTAATTCGTGATCTTCCTTAGAATAATTTTTGTTGCTTGGAGTGTAGTTTATTGTTTCTAAGACACCATAGCAATTTTTGAAATTTACAGTATCACCTATCGATAGTATGTGTTCTTTGTATTTTAGTGAATCCTCTGCAGCTTGAGCTTTCTCTACATCAATCTGTGATTCAGGGAGTGATCTGATATTTGTAAATATGTCTTTGTGTATATAGTGTTTTGTTGATGGATTAATTGAAGCTATTTTTCTCAAGTCATTTGAAAACAAGACATGAGGTTCTACATTAAATTCATCAACAGTGTTATTTTGATTGTCTACTTGTCTAAAATTAATATCAAAGTATCTATATCTATCCGTGATAGTATCTGATTCGTAGGTGATCCAATATCCATTGCAAAACATTGGTTCTCCTTTTATTAAGCCTACTACTTTTCCTAATTCATCATCCTCCATAAGCCCTTTCATTGCAAATGGATTAGTTGAGATTACGCCTTCATTTAAACCGCTGGCAATCGTGCCAATAACCATTACGCCAAAACCTAGGTGCGAAGTCGCAGATGCAAGTGCTTTAGTGCTTTTCCAATTTTTAGGAAATAATACATATAGATTTGCCAATACGCCAAATATTGCAAGCGTGGTTAATATTGCATATCTCGGTTCGAAGTAAGAAATCCAAAAACTCATCAGATAACATATCAATACCGAAATAGCCAATAATACCATAAAGCTAATGGCAAATTTCTTCCGTTGTTTCTCCCATCCAAAAGCTTTATACCGCATCCAAAGTGCGCCACTACTTAGCACTGATACAAAACATGCTATCCACAATTGATATTTATTGAAATGCGTAATTGGTTCATCAATAACTCTTCCAATATACGTTGGGTCAAAATATTTTCCTATTAAATTTACTACCGGCAGTGAAGTAGATGCTGCAATAATTACAGCAGAAAATAGTAAAACTATACTTCCGATATACATCCAAAATTCTCTACTGTAAATAGATTCTTCGTTTGCTAATTTAGGAACATGTTTGTGGTTAGCTAGAAATATTAATTTTGATAACAAACCAAAAAACAGAACAAAAGCGACCAGTTGCCATTCTAATCCCATCTCCGTAAATGCATGAGCAGAAGTTTCTCCCAAAACACCACTTCTCGTCAAGAAAGTTGAATACAGGATCATCACAAAACTCAGCGCATACATAAAGTATGTTGACTTTATTGCCCGTCCAGTTACTTTTGCGATTATATTGGTGTGTAAACCACCAACCAAAATTATCCATGGCACTAAAGACATGTTTTCAACAGGATCCCAAGCCCAATATCCACCAAATGACAAAGCTACATATGCCCACGCTGAACCCATCAAAATGCCTGTTCCTAAAATACAAGCGGAGAACAAAGCCCAATTTAATACAGGTTCTACCCAGCTTTTAAGGTCCTTTTTCCAAAACCCACCTAAAACAAATGAAAAAGGAACGGTAACTGATGCAAATCCCAAAAACAATGTCGGTGGATGTATTACATTCCAATAATTCTGCAATAATGGATTTAATCCTCTTCCTTCTATAAGGGATAAATAATCTGGATTCTGAAAAAGTGGAATATTCATTGTATCCCTTAATAGCAATAATGGATTTGAACCAATTTTAACCATAGATTCTCCAAACCCAACATAAATTCCAAGTATCATACTTGCTATAAATGCCTGCACCAATACAAAGATCGGCATCATAAAAGATTCTATCTTATAGTTTTTACGTATTAAGATTATTCCTAATATGACATGCCAAAACATCCATAGCAAGAAACTTCCTTCTTGGCCTTCCCAAAATGCAGAGAAAATATATTCATAAGGCAAATCATCAGAAACGTGCTCTTGGACGTACTTGTATTCATACATCTTTAAGCTCATCAAGCTAAAAATAGTGGCAAGAATACCAAAAACAGAGAAGGCGTGGAGATACCACCCACCTCTAGCTATATTTTTCCATCCTTGATCCGGCTGTTTAGTATCTTTATAATAGCTAAACGCTGTAAAAAGACATGATAAAAATGAAATTAGTATAAAAGCGTGCCCAAGTTGTCCAGGCCACAGTGTTTCTCCAGTGTAAATTGTTGCAAGCATTAGCTATCTGATCGTAAGGATAATTCTTCGTCTTTATATTTTGATGGGCATTTAGTTAATACCTCACTAGCGACGAAGGTATCATCTTTCATCTTTCCAGTCACTACAACTTGCTCTGATTTTTCAAAATCTTGCGGTTTTGGCATTCCGACAATGACTTTTTTGCTTTCTCCATTATTGTCTACCATATGGAAACGGAAAATATTTGGATCTGTATCTGGATCATAATGTACTGGAAATTCTCTATCCAATTCGCCTACTATTTTTACTTTTCCTTGAGAAATGGCTGCATCTCCAAAAGATGCATATGTACTTACATCACCACTTGCTGTTATAAAAATTGCTATGGCTGCTACAACCATTAATAATGCGATTATATAACTCTTCTTCATTGTAAATCAATTTTGTCCAAAATTAAGCTATTTCATGACCTAATACAACTCATTTGCCACATATATTAAACATGACAATAATATAATTAGGTACTAATTTTTCATCAATGCCAATGCCTCATTCACCGTTAAAACAGGGAATTTGCAACTTTTGTTTTGACAAACAAAAATCTTAGTTTCTCCCTTTTCATATTTACCCTCAAGTAATGGCAATTTACTTTCTGTTGAAGCCCCTAAAACCAGTGAGTTTCCAAGATAATGTGCAGCCAATTCTTTTCTTAATGTTTCAGCATTACTTCCAACAATGGCAATTTCATAGGGACTCTGCACTTGGTTTAAAAACAGTTGTAACCAATTGGAGTAAAAGCCAGCAGCATCAGGAACTGAAGCTTGAGAATACACCGCTTTAAGCATGTTTTTTGACATTTCAATCCAAGCTGTATTATATAGTAAATTGCCCAATTCATTTAAATTATTGGCCATTACTGAGTTTGATGCAGGAATTACATTATCAGAATATTCAATTTTTCTTACTATAAGTGGTGCATCTTTGTCAGAAGTATAATAAAATAAAGATTGGTCTTCGGCTTTGAAATGAGTAATTACATAATTGACTAATAATTGAGCTTTGTCTAGCCATTTTTCGTCAAAATCATTTTGGTAAAGTCGTATTAAAGCTTTTATAAATAAAGCATAGTCATCCAAAAAACCGCTAATCGTTGCTTCTCCATTTTTATAATTTCTTTTTAGCGAGCCATCTTTCATCATTAGATTTTCTAAAAGGAAATTTGTGGTTTCTACAGCACTATCATAATGATTGCTATCTCCAAATGCTTCGTACATACGTAAAAATCCATCAATGACCAGTGCATTCCAAGAGCATAATATCTTGTCATCTAATCCCGGACGGATTCTATTGTCTCTTTCTTGCATCAACAATAAATTTGATCGTTCAATCAACTTATCTAGTTCATCAATGGATAGTTTGTGTTTTTTTGCAATTTGTAATGGATCGTCTGTGATATGGAGAATGTTGTTGTGCTCCCAGTTTCCTTTCCGAGTAATACTATAGTAATCTTTGTAGATTTCTGAGTTATTTCCTAATAAGGAATCTAATTCTTCAGTTTTCCAAACGTAAAATTTCCCTTCTTCTCCTTCAGAATCAGCATCTAATGAAGAGTAATATCCTCCTTGTTTATGTTTTAATTCTCTTATTAAGAAATCGTAGGTTTCTAAAGCAATTTTCTTATAGTATTCGTCCTTAGTAATTTTGTATCCATCAGCATATAATCCCAATAGTTGTCCATTATCATAAAGCATTTTTTCAAAATGAGGTACTTTCCATACTCCATCGACAGAGTATCGTGCAAAACCGCCGCCAAGTTGGTCATAGATGCCTCCTCTTCCCATTTGTGTCAGTGTAATATTGTTTGCTTCTAAAGATCTCGAATCTCCTTTCATCCAATGGTACTTTTGGATGAGTTCAAAGTTGTTTGGCATAGGAAATCTAGGTGTTCTATTGTTTCCACCATGCTTGTAGTCAATCCCTTTTAGTAAGGTACCAATGATTTTATCCAAAGATTCTTGGGTGTAAATGGTTTCTTCTGTTGTTTCAATGATATCTGCATTTTTAATTCCACTGGTAATTCCTTCTGCTGCTTCGAGTAATTTTTCTGGATTATTCTCATACATTTCAGAAACTTGATTAAGGATGTTAATCCATTGGTCTTTTTGATAATATGTACCAGCGAATACTGGTCTTCCATCAGGCAGTGCAATCGCATTTAGTGGCCAACCTCCTCGACCAGTGACAATATTACAGGCAGTCATATATACATCATCTACATCCGGTCTTTCTTCTCTGTCTACTTTTATTGGAATAAAATTGTTGTTCATTATTGCTGCAACTTCTTCATCTTCAAACGATTCGTGTTCCATCACGTGGCACCAGTGACAAGCGGCATAGCCTATACTTATAAGGATCAGTTTGTTTTCTTCTTTTGCTTTCGCCAATGTTTTATCATTCCAAGCTGCCCAGTTTACTGGATTATGCGCATGTTGTAATAAGTAAGGACTTGTTTCGTGAATTAAGTCATTGGTGTATTTATGATTTTCTTTTTTCAAATTTTTGTTTGTTTGGGAGCAGGCAGTAAACATTGTTGCCATGAATATTAACCAAAAATGAATGCGCATAATAGATAAAATTATATTCAAAGTTAGTATTTAAATCGCCGTTATTTGTATTGGAGATTAGGCTTTAATGAAAGATTAAGAATTTGACTCAAAATGCATGCATAAATGATGATAAGAATAATTAGTCACTATTGACTAATAAATTATATATTTGTGTCAAGTGGATACAAAGACTAAAATAAAAAAGCAGGCAATTCAAAGTTTTAATAAATCTGGTTACGCTTCAGTATCTTTATTTGAGCTTGCGCAAATATTGAAAATATCTAGAGGGAATTTAACTTATCATTATAAAGATAAAGAGACTTTACTCAGAGCAATTCTCGAAGATATGTGGAATGCAATCGAAGAATTAAGAAGTAAATCTAGATCACTGCCATCTTTTGAAAACCTACATAACGAAGTACAATTATATTTTAAATTCCAAAAATCGTATGCATTCGTTTTTGGCGATAGCCAAATGTTGAAAATTCCATTTATCAATAAGAAGTTTAAGGAAATGACTGCCCAGACAATTTTGGATAATAAAGCTGCTATTGCATTCTCTATTCAGTCAGGGAATATGAAGTCTGAGCCATTCCCTGGAGTTTATAATAATATTGCAACAACAGTGTGGATGATTGCATTTCATTGGATAAGTCAAACGATGATTGTTAAATCAAATAAATCAACTCAAGGTGAAAAGATGATTTGGAGTCTGTTAATTCCGCATTTTACAGATAAAGGAATTGAATCATTTAAAAAATATTTTGGAGAAGAATATTTCAATTCACTGGGAAATGCATTTGATAAAAAATTAGAATCTTATTTCGTTTTTTAATTATGAGAGCATTAAAGTCAAATATAAATACAACCTCAAAAACATTTCAAGACAACAAAAAGGAAATGTTGTCTCTGCTCGAAGAACTAAATAAAAATTTAGAAAAAAGTAGATTTGAAGGCAAAGAAAAATCTATAGATCGGGCAAGAGACAGAGGCAAGTATTTAGCACGAGAAAGAATTGAATTGTTGTTAGATAAAGACAGTCCGTTTTTAGAATTAATGCCATTGGCAGGAATGCAACAAAAAGGAGGATTTGGGGCAGGGGGTACTAACGTATCTGGTATTGGTTTAGTCAATGGGAAACTATGTATGATCAATTCTAATGTTGGTACTCGTAAAGGAGGTTCAGTTGATTATGCTACTGTCTTTAAGGGATTGCGAATTGGTGACATTACCACAAAGTGTAAGTTGCCATCGATTAACATGGTGGAAAGTGGAGGAGCTAATTTGACAGACCAAGCTAAGATTTTTAATTACGGAGGTGAAAGTTTTAGAGAAATAACCCGAAGATCAGAAATGGGATTGCAAACCATTTCTTTGGTTTTTGGAAATGCAACTGCAGGCGGTGCATACATACCAGGTATGTCAGATTATGCCATCTTCCAAAAGCAATCAGCAAAGGTGTTTTTAGCAGGACCTCCATTGGTAAAAATGGCAACTAATGAGGAGTCAACAGATGAGGAATTAGGAGGTGCTGAAATGCATAGTAGGGTATCTGGTGTTTCTGATTACTTAGCAGAAGATGAATTAGATGCCATTAGAATCGCAAGAGAAATAATAGCATTTATTCCTGCTTCAAAACCACATTTTTTTCCAACAGAAAAGATAGAAGAACCTAAGTTCGATAGTGAAGAAATCTTAGGCGTAGTTCCTGTGGATGTAAAAACTCCTTTTGATATTAGAGAACTTATTCTTAGGGTAACTGATGGCTCCAAATTTTCAGAATTTAAAGCAGAATATGGGAATACCATGATCTGTGGTTGGACAAAAATCCATGGATATCCTGTCGGTATATTGGGAAATAATGGTGTTATATTTTCGGAGTCTGCAAACAAAGCCGCACAGTTTATTCAGTTATCAAATCAAAAGAATATTCCATTAATATTCTTACAAAATACCACTGGCTACATGGTCGGAAAAAAGTACGAAGAAGGTGGTATAATTAAGAATGGTGCTAAGCTTATCAATGCAGTTTCAAATAGTAAAGTGCCATCGATTACCTTAATGGTCGGTTCCTCTTATGGTGCAGGAAATTACGGAATGAACGGTAGGTCGTATGACCCAAATTTTCTGTTTGCCTATCCTAATTCCAAAATAGGAGTGATGGGCTCAGAACAGATTGCTGGAGTAATGGAAATTGTGCAAAGAGCATCTGCAAAATCTAAAGGAATTCCATATGATGAAGAACAAGCCAAAATGCTTAAAGGGATGCTGATGGCTGAAGCAGATGCTAAATCTTCAGTTTGGTATTCTACTTCTGAGTTATGGGATGATGGAGTAATTGATCCGAGAGAAACTAGAAATTATTTTGGCTTTTGTTTAGCCGTATTGTATAACAACGAAATAAAAGGTTCCAATAGTTTTGGTGTTTGGAGACATTGATTCATCTATATGAAAAAGATTAAAAAAATACTAATTGCAAATCGGGCAGAGATAAGTCAACGTGTTCAAAAAACATGTCGAGAAATGGGGATTTATAGTGTTGCCGTTTTTAGCGATGCAGATAAAAATGAGCCATTTGTGAGACAGGCTGATGAAGCAGTGTACATAGGAGAAAGTAATCCGAGCTTATCATATTTAGATCAAGATAAAATTATTGCTGCTGCCAAAAAAGTAAATGCAGATGCCATACATCCTGGCTATGGTTTTCTGTCTGAAAATGCATCCTTTGCAAGAAAATGCAAACAAGAAGGAATTATTTTTATAGGTCCAAATCCTGATGCTATTGAAGCTATGGGCTCTAAATCTGCAGCGAAATCATTAATGAAAAAAAATGGTGTCCCAATCATTGATGGCTATCAAGGAGCTGACCAGAGCGAAGAAACATTGATTGAAGAATCAAAGAAAATTGGCTTTCCTTTATTGCTTAAAGCAACTGCAGGTGGAGGTGGAAAGGGAATGAGAATTGTAAGAGACCAGTCACAACTAAAAGATGAAATCGCTGCCGCAAAGCGAGAATCAAAAAGTGCTTTTGGAAATGATGAATTGATTATAGAAAAGTATATAGAATCTGGTAGACACATAGAGTTTCAGATTTTTGGAGACAAGCATGGCAATGTACTTCATATGTTTGAAAGGGAATGCACTGTTCAACGTAGGTATCAAAAAGTTATTGAGGAAAGTCCTTCTCCTGTGATGAATGATTCCCTAAGAGAAAAGATGTCGACTGCTGCTATAAATGCAGCAAAAGCACTCAACTATGACAACGCAGGAACGGTGGAGTTTATCTATGATGATAATTCTGGTGAGTTCTATTTCTTAGAAGTAAATACCAGACTACAAGTAGAACATCCAGTTACGGAAGCCATCACAGGATTGGATTTGGTTAAGATGCAAATTGAATCTGCAGAAGGAAGAGCATTGTCATTAACTCAAGAACAAATACGCGCTAAGGGTTATGCTGTCGAAGTAAGACTCTATGCAGAGAATGCGAGTCAAAATTATCAACCAGTAACGGGTCGGATTCATAAGTTTACTATTCCGAAAGTAGATGGTTTACGAGTAGATTCTGGAATAGAATCTGGTTCTGATATTTCCGTGTTTTACGACCCTATGATTGCAAAATTAATTGTCTGGGCAGACTCTAGAAATGAAGCACACAATAAAATGTCTTACGTGCTTGATATGCTTATTTGTCAAGGAATAACCACCAATCAAAACCTACTTTCTGCTGTCTTAAAAGATGAGGATTTTAGAAATGGCAATTACAATATCCATTATCTAAAAGAAAAAGAAAGTATACTAATTGGTGACAGTATTAGTGTAAAAAATATCACAAAAGCATCTATTGCTGCGATTATGTACGATTGGAATTTTCGGGAATCAAAAAGAGGCTTATTGAGGTCAATTCCTTCTGGATGGAGAAATAGTTTTTATGCGTTTAATAAAGAAATATTTTTATCAAGAGAAGTAGAGCATATATTATTATACCGTTATCTAGGGAATAATAAATTTTTATTTAAAAATCAAGATAAAGAAGAAATTACTTTTCATGTTGAGTTTGTCGCATTTCAAAATGATATACTTAGAATCTCCATCGATGAAATACAATCGAGTTACACGATTTTAAAAAATGGGAATCAATTTTTTGTAAATAACCAGAATGTTGGGAATATAATATTACAACAGAAAGAAAGATTCCCTGAACGTGAAAAAGAAAAAATAAAAGGCGGTTATGAAGCACCTATGCCATCGCAAATTGTTTCGATTTTAGTACAAGAAAATCAAAAAGTAAAACAAGGCGATCCTTTGATAGTGATTTCTTCAATGAAAATGGAAAACACCATTTCAGCAGAAGAAAATGGTGTCGTAAAAGAAGTCTATGCCAAAGAAGGTAAAAACGTAGAAGCAGGTTTTTTATTAATGAAAATAGAACAAAATTAAATGACATACTTTGAGAAGGATGCAGTTCACAACGCATTAAATGAAACTTATGCGTTTATAAAAGTTGCCAAAATTAATAATACACTTGAGGTAAGATTAGACCGTGCAGAAAAGAAAAATGCCATTCATCCACACATGGTAAACGAGATTGCGTTTGCACTTCAATATGCTAAACAATCTAAGGAGATTTGGACAGTGGTTTTAGGTGCGGAAGGAGAGGTATTCTGTGCTGGCGCAGACCTTAAAGCCTTTATGGGAATGGTTGGAGAATACGATTCCAGTATTCCAAAACCTAATGAAGAAATATTGTTAGGCGAACTATTTAAGAAAGTACATAAACCAATAATCGCCAAAGTAACGGGAGATGTATATGCTGGTGGTTTTTTCTTTTTGACAGGAGCAAATTATGTTGTTGCAAAAGATGATATTGTCTTAGGTTTGCCTGAAGTTAAACGTGGCCTGTACCCGTTTCAAGTAATGGCTTCGTTATTAGAAATTATGCCTAAGCGTGCAGTAGTCGATTGGTGTATCAGAGGATATAATTTACCTGTGGAGAAAGCATTTGAGTTTGGTTTAGTGACTCATGTCAATTCTATTGGAGAAGTAGATATTCAAGTAGATAAAATCATCTCTGATCTTCATGAAAATTCACCGACTGCGATTAGCTTGGGTTTAGAATCATTAGAGGCAATAGAGTACACAGAATCCAAGCACAAATACTTGATGGAAATGTTGCAAAAAACAATTTCTTCCAAAGATGGACAAGAAGGCATGATGGCTTTCAGACAGAAAAGAAAACCGATTTGGACAGGAGAATAATATTAACAGGACAATACAATAATAAAATTTCAATTCAATAAATGACAAATTACTACTTTACGGAAGAGCATGAAATGTTTCGAGACAGTTTAAAAAGCTTTCTCAAAAAAGAAGTCATTCCAAATATTGATGCCTGGGAAGAGAATCAAAGAATCCCAAAAGAGGTTTGGAAAAAAATGGGCGATTTGGGTTTTTTAGGATTGGGATATCCTGAAGAGTATGGAGGATTAAACGCTGACTTTTTTTATGATGTAATTTTCTGTGAAGAAGTATCAAAAGTTTTTTCAGGAGGATTTAGTATTACTCAGACAGTGGTACAGTATATGTCAGGTCCATACATACTTAAATACGGATCACCACAACTAAAACAAAAATACCTTCCAGGAATTATTTCAGGCGATTTAATTAGTTCCATCGGTATTTCAGAACCCGGTGCTGGTTCTGATGTCATGAACATAAAGACTACAGCAATCTTAGAAGGAGATCATTATGTAGTTAATGGTTCCAAAACTTTTATAACGAATGCAGTATATGGTGACTTTATTGTAACTGTGGTAAAGACTGATCCAACAGCAGGTGCAGCTGGAGTTAGTTTGCTTGTCATTGATAGACTAACGGAAGGGGTATCTGCTACTAAATTAAAAAAACTTGGTTGGCATTCTTCTGATACGGCGGAGTTGGCTTTTGATAATGTTCGTGTTCCTAAAGAAAACTTAGTAGGTGAGGAAGGACAAGGATTTTATTACCTAATGGGTGGTTTACAGATAGAACGATTGGTAGGTGCAATTATGGCATATGCTGGTTGTGAAGCAGCAATGGAATATTCGCTAAAGTATATGTCTGAAAGAAAAGCCTTTGGAAGATCGATAAATAAGTTCCAAGTTCTGAGACACAGAGTTGCGCAGTTAAGTTCTGAGATAGAAGCATGTAAACAATTTGTTTTGTATTGTTGTAGATTAAATAACGATAAGCAGTATGCGGTAAAAGAATGTTCAATGGCAAAGCTTTTAGCAACAGAACTTTCGGATAAAGTCGCTTATCAGTGCTTGCAATTTTTTGGAGGTTATGGTTTTATGGAGGAATATAAAATGGCAAGAATGTTTCGTGACAGCAGGGTAGGAACTATTGGTGGAGGAACATCCGAGATTATGCGAGAAATCATAGCCAAGATGATTATTGATGATGTGCAATATGAAGCTTCTAGCATCAATGAGTCAACTCAAAATTCAGATGAAAGTACTATCAATAAAATCCATAAATTGGTGGAAAAGCTAAATTTGAAAGCTGCGGATTCAAAGCCTCTAGGTAGTACATTAAAATTTGATTTTGGTGAAGATCAATTATATATTGATGGATTAGGAGATAACAATGTTATTAAAATGGATAATGCAGAAGCAGCATGTTTAGTAGAAATTGCATCAGAAGATTTTCTCTTGTTGGTTGATGGTAAACTAGATCCGATGAATGCAATGATGGCTGGTAAAATGAAGATAAAAGGAGATATGGGAGTGGCAATGAAGTTGGGTGGATTGTTTAAATAGTAATTACATTTTTATTAATTTTTTAGTTGTGAAACTACCGTTGGATAATCTAATTTGAACAATATAAACTCCAGAATCCAAAAATGAAATGTCATAAGAAAGATCCTCTTTTTGTGATAAATTTGAGGAGATATTTTGACCTTCGATCGAATATAATTGTATAGATGATATTAGGTCTCTATTAGTGGAAGATATATCAATTTTAAAATTGTCTAGAACAGGATTTGGCGTAATCTCACAATGTAACCCAGCATCAGAAACTTCATAATCATCCGCTTTAGATAAAATACAATTCAGATCAGCGACAATAATTTCCGACTCTTGTTCAAGAACTGGCTTTGATAGATTTGGAATGTATCTATCGAAAACGACCTTACCATTATTGACAATTGGTCGACCAAGCCTTGAACTAGGTGATTGAATTAGTTCAGCCCATATTTCGGTAGTTTTAGAAGTATTTATGTTATGTACCATGATTTTTTGATATTTACCAACTGAATTACTGTAGAACAATTCTTCAGTGCTCCGCCAGGTGATAAAGTTACCATGTACAGAGTAATCAAAATTATGAACACTTTCATCTTGCTCTATTTCTATTTTTTTATTGTTTATAATATCATAAGCATGTATTTGATACTTACTATTTTCATCAGTAAATAAATTTTCAGTCCATACGATATAATCATCAGTTGCATCATATCTGTCATGGTCAATATTCCTATCATAAATATTGCTATTAGAATCAGTTAATTGATTGATGATTTGATGGGTCTCTATATTATATTCTCTTATATGCCTTTTAGCAGTGACAAATAATCTATTTCCTATAGAAAATGCATTTTGAGGAAATTGCACAGTAAAGCTATCTATTGTATTCTCTTCGTTATCATATATCTTCCGATAGTAAACAAGTTCTTTCGCATAGTCATACCAGGATACATATTCACTTCCTATCCTTGCAGACATGCCTCCTCCTCCAGATTCAACAAAAGAGATTAGAGTTGACTCTTGAGATTCAAAATCGTAGAGATGAATTTTTTTTCCAATAATATCGGAATTTAAACTATCTTTTCGATCTTCAAATATAAACTCTGTCCAAACTATTTGTTTCCCATTACTTGAAAACCTGGTTACAGTACCATCATTGTTATGGTTAGAAATCTGTTTAATAGAATCTCCTTGGATAACAAATATTTGCTCATTATCACGATCAAAATCATTATCAGCTCTGAAATAGATTTTATCATTATATATACCCACTTCCCAAGTTTCTATGATGGAAGGTTTATCATATGATCGGTAACTTTGGGTATTAAGATCAAATACACCTGCCTCTGCTCTTATATTTCCAATGAAAACTACAAGGTTCTCGTATATATATGGACCGCCTACTCTATCTAGTTCAGTATTGTTCTCATTTATAATGAAGTAGTCTATACATTGGGCTGTTGTAACAGTTATGCAAATATGAAATACTATATAAATGGCAAGTATAAATCTATATTTTAAGAAACTTTTCAACATTGTTAGTATTTATATCCCTAATAAAATAAAGTCCCGGAAGAAAGTCTGAAATGTTGATAGATTGTTTATCTACTACTTTTTTAGTTAAAATATGATTCCCATTAATATCTATAATTTGAATCTCACTTTCTGAATGTTCATTTTGGATAGAAATAAAGTCAATTGCAGGATTTGGAATGATTTTAAATCTGTTCTTTTCGTCTTTTAGACTTCTTTGTTTTACTGATTCATCATTTGGACAATCTACAGTAAAAATTTCTTGATAATCAAGTCCAGTTGTCAAGTCAGTACCTTCCATATTAAAAAAAGTAATCGGTGTATGCTCTATTTCAATAAAGAAACTTCTGCATCCATCAGCAATAGTTGGGTCTGCAGGATTCAGTATTGCAGTACCTTGTCCTTGT
>JAHDBF010000172.1 GCA_020630525.1 Saprospiraceae bacterium | reverse complement strand
TCAGTCTTATCAATATTAACCTTCACCAATCCGCATTCCTCTTTTGCTCCAGAAAGCTTTGGTTCAAATTTATAATCACTAACAAGCGTAAGCGCAGCTTTTAATACAGACCTAGTTTTTATCGTTGTATTCAATTCATCCAATTCCACATAAGTAACAAGACCAGCTCTATTGACGCATGTTTTTACGAATATCTTACCGCGTTCACCTTGAGCGACACCATCCATTACTCTTGCCAATTGAGCTCTATTTACATGGATCACTGCTCTTCCGAATATGCCATCACCAGAACCATCATATTTTCCAGTACCGATACCGCCATCTCCGATTCCACTGTCACCATCATTGCCGCCAGCATCACTGCCTGGTCCGTCACCATCATTACCTTTCCCTGTTCCGTCTCCATCACCATCCGTTACAGCAGGTTTATCACCTTGTTTTTCAGAATCCGAAGAATTTGACTTTCCTTTAGAATTATTGATCGGTTTTGTGTCGTTTACTGGTTCGGGATCTGGTTCAGGGATTGGCTCCGGTTCTGGTTCTGGCTCCGGTTCCAATTCTGGTTCGGATATTTCTATCGATTCTTCTTCCACCGCTTCTATCTCCGCTTCTTCCATCGTGGTTTCACTGATTACAGGTTTAGTAGGTTTAGGTGTTTTTGGTGTTGGTTTAGGAATTTTTGGTGGAGTAGGTTTTTTTACCTCGATTTGATCCACTTTTTTTTCTTTAATTTCTGTTACAGGATCTTCCTTTTTCTTTGGTTTTCCTGATTTCGCCTTTGATTTTGTGCTATTGGAACTTTGTTCTCTTGTAAATTCAATATCCTGAAAATTTACTGCTACAGAATATTGTCGATCAGCAGCCTTTTCTGGTTCGTGTGGGCAACCTACCAAAAATGCAAGCAATACCAATGCAATATGCAATACCAAAGAAACCCGATTTGCCTTTCTTTTATTTGTTTCTTCGTAAACTAAAGTCTGATACATAATTAAAAATCTTAATGTAAAATATCTCAATATTTTGGAAAAAGCTACATTCTTAGTATTAAACTTTTCTTAGCCTTCCTTAATTGTTTCTTAAATGAATTAAACTGGAACTTTTCTTCCCAACAACTTAACGATGAAAAATAACACAGAAATACATAATAAAAGCATAATTAGACATACTAAAAAGCCTCCACCCATTGCAATTGCAATAGTTATTCCAATTAAACTTACCAATCCAACAGTTAATGCATATGGCAATTGTGTGCGCACATGGTCAATATGATTACAGTCCGATGCCAATGAACTAAGAATCGTAGTATCACTAATAGGCGAACAATGATCTCCCAATACCGATGCAGCCAATACAGTAGAAATAACACATAGTAATATTTCATAAGTGTACGCCGTGTCGAGTCCATTTGCAGTAGCAACAGCATATGCGGTAGGTATAGCGATAGGATAGAGTATTGCCATAGTACTCCAACTTGAACCTGTTGAAAATGCGATAAATGCTGCCAATATAAAGATCACTGCTGGTAAGAATATTGGATTTAGAGAATCTTCTAATGCATTACTGATAAAATCTGCAGTATGTAATTCGTCAGTAGTAATCGCTAATGCCCACGCCAATGTTAATATTATAAGCGCAGGAATCATTGATTTAAATCCCGATACCATCCAGTGTGATGCCTCAAATATTGACATCGTTTTACTTATCACAGAAATCAATAATGCGGTTACAACTCCTAATAAAGAAGACCACATAAGAGCTGCATAAGAATTAGATGCACCAATGATAGAACCCACTTTTTCAAAAAATCCCATTTCCCTGTCCATTAACATCGGGATATCTGCCCATATTGATCCCCAACCAGAATAATAGATTCCTCTTTCTAAGCCTATCAAATCTGATTTTAAAGAATCAAAACCTGTTACTAAGAGCCCAATTATTGTTACGAATATGACTACGAAAACAGGCAGAAAAGCATGTTGCCATTTTAAAGGCGAACTTTTCAGTGGAGTAAAATCTTCCATATCTGGTTCGTCCTCTTTATCAGAATTAGCTGGAGAAACTTGCCCTGTGGTTCTTGCTCTGGTTTCTGCTTTTAACATTGGACCATAGTCTTTCTGAGACCTTATTAATATGATGATGAATATCAATGTCAATATCGGATAAAAAGAATATTTTAAGCTAGACAAAAATATAGCATATGGAGTTGCATCGATGTCCATTGCTATTTTACTCATTCCATCATCTATATATCCTAACTCTGCACCGATCCAAGTAGTGATAAATGCAATAGCACTAACAGGAGCTGCAGTACTATCTACAATATATGCCAGTTTTTCTCTACTTATTTTAAATTTGTCCGTCACACTACGCATCGTATTTCCAACTATTAACGTATTTGCATAATCATCAAAAAATATTGCAATACCCATTAACCAAGTTATAGCCTGCGCACTCCTTGGCGTTTTTGCATATTTTGAAAGCGAATTTACGACTCCTTGCATACCTCCATTTTTGGAGATTAAGGCGACCATTCCTCCGATCAAAATAGAGAATAAGATAACACTTAAATGGTCCGGATCTGCCAATGCACTTAATATATACTTGTCAAGCACATTCATAAATGACTTAACTAAATTTCCTAAGCTAAATCCGTTTACCAGCATAGCACCAGACCAAATTCCTAAAAACAAAGCGAGTATTACTTCTTTAAATATTAAAGCAATAATGATGGCAAGTAAAGGCGGAATAATGGAAGTCCAAAGCGGAATATTTCTAAAACTATAAGCATTATTCATTTCGTCAACCGTGATGTGGGTAAGCTTAGAAACATTAGCCATTTTTATAAAAGTTAAGCCATCACCGATGTCATCTTCGTCAATACTTGATCTACCATTAATAAAAGAAAGAGTTTTCAATTCTCCATTTATTTTTAAATCAATCGAACCAGTAATTGGAGGGTCAATATTGATAAAAAGTAAGCCATGATCCTGACTTAATTCAAAATTATTGAGCTGCGTGTCGTCAGAAACTTGATTTAAGCCTAAATTTGGATCAGATTGTGAAAAACTAATATTTGCAATCAGTATGCATAGTATAATTAATAAGTTGCTAGGTTTACAGAACATTTATTGGCTTTTTGCTTTAAACATATAGTGGTTTTGAATTAATTGCTAAAATACAAACCATCATTTTAATATAGAAGTAGACAATATAAAGAGAATGCTTATGCTATCTAAATTTCAATTGATTTTATTGATTTTCATTGCTTGGAATTGCCTTATTTTTGGTCAAACTAAAAATTTGGCTGACATAAGAGTTATTCAAGATGGAGTGGTAATGACCAATGGTTTTATTGGTGGATTCGATGCACCTCAATTTGGAAAAGCAGATCTTAATAATGATGGCGAATCAGATTTAATTGTTTTAGATAGAGAAGGCGGTGTAGCAAAGACTTTTTTGTTTGATGCGACCTCAAAAGAATTAAGTTATACTTATGCACCTCGCTTTCAAGAAAATCTTCCGCATATGTCAAAATGGATGCGCATCATTGATTATAATAATGATGGAATATCGGATATTTTCACCAGTCCCGATGAGCAATTTTTAGTAGCTGGTATTCAGGTATATACAGGATATTACGACAACGATGAGTTGAAGTTTGATCTGTTTGAATTTAGTTATGGTGATTATGATATTTTATATATTTTCTTAACAAGTAATTGGGTAAACATTTATTCAGCTCCTTCCAATTTACCAAGTATTGTAGATGTGGACGGTGACGGAGACGTTGATGTGTTGACTTTTAGTCCCAGTACGACTACCGTCGAATATTACAGAAATATGGTTGTAGAAAAAGGTTTGGGTTTAGATACATTCGATTTTGTAAGAGAAGATGAGTGTTTTGGAAAATTTGTCGAGAGTGGATTTAGCGAAGAAATTTCTCTTAGTGATGATCCAGAAAATTGTGCGTCTTATGGCCTTCATGGAGAGATGGTTTCAGACCTAAGGCATGGAGCAGGGACAGTAGAAGCATTGGATCATGACAATGATGGAGACCTAGATTTGTTAATAGGAGACAGTGGGAGCAATCGGATTATATTTTTAGAAAATGGAGGTACTGCAGAAAAAGCTTTTATGGTTTTAGATTCCACAGGATTTCCTTGGTATGATGTTCCAGTAGAAATGCCCATATTTATAAATCCATCTTTTATAGATGTAAATAATGACGGGAAACGAGACTTACTTGCGGCACCCAATAACGAAAATTCGATAGAAAACATAAACAACATTTGGTATTACGAAAATGTAGGAGAAGACAATGCGCCAATATTCGAATTTCGCCAAGATGACTTTCTTCAAAATGAAATTGTAGATTTAGGTTCTGATGCTGCGCCAATATTTTTAGATTATAATCAAGATGGTTTGATAGATATTCTTGTAGGAACTAGCGGCCAATATGTTGAATTTGATAATGATGAAATGAGACTAGTGTTATATGAAAATATCGGTTCCATTGGGGAACCTATCTACGAACTAAGAGAAAAAGATTATCTAGGATTTTCAGTAAACAAAATGGTTACGAAAACACCTGCTCCTGCGATCGGAGACTTAGATGGAGATGGCGATGATGACTTATTGGTCGGTGACCTATCGGGGGTATTGTATTATTTTGAAAATATAGCAGGTCCAGGAATGCCTTATGCATTTGCTAATCCTGTTTACAAATATTTTGACATAGATCCAGGGCAAGAAGCTAAGCCAACAATCATGGATTTTAATCAAGATGGATTAAATGATATCGTAATAGGAGAGAAGTCATTAAACCAAATAAATGTAACTATAGGAAATGTAAATTATTACGAAAATTACGGAACTCAAGGAAATCCAGAATTTGTAAGTAAGATCGATACATTAAATAACAATGCAGTTTTCGGTGCCATTAACACAAGGTCTGAAAATGCACCTGGCGTAGGATCTGCTGCGCCAAAAGCTTATTGGACTGGAGAAGACTATATGATAATTTGCGGCTCTCAACATAAAGGATTAATCATCTATGAAAATGTTTTGGAAAATTATCCCGGTGGTGCATTTGATGAGAACTTAGTAGAACTAGATTATATTAATGAAGGGGAGCACACTACACCAGACGTTGCCGATATTGATAATGACGGTTATTTAGAGATCATTGTAGGTTGTAATAGAGGTGGGTTTGCGATTTACAATTCTATCATCAGGGTCGATGGCGTAATAACAGAGGTAAAAGAGGAAGGTTTAACTCATAATGGTATAGACACATATCCGAATCCCGTTATCGATGAAATTTATTTAAATACATTTGAGGAGTTCTCTTCTTGCCAGATTTTCACAATGGATGGTAGGCTAGTACTAGATGCGAAATTAAATACTAACGTAGTCAATGTGCGTTCGTTGAGTGAGGGAATGTATGTGATGAAATTGAAAAGCGATAGACTCCAAATAAGTAATAAATTTCTTAAGATCAATAAATGATTTCTTTACTTAGTATAAAGTCTTCACCCATACTTGAGTAAATATTTTCAAGAAATATTAAAATAAATTCTTTAAATTGACAAGAAATAAATTGTTATGAAAAGAATTTTACTTTGCTCCATTATAATGTTTCTTTCCTATTCTATCAGCAAAGCATGCTCATGTGAAGCTTTAATTCCATTTTGCGAACAATTAAAATCAGCAGAAGATTCTGAAAAAGGCTTAGTTTGGATTGGAGAGAAAATCTCAAAAGATTCTTTAGATTTTGGCTTGGAAATTTACCAATTCAAAGTAAAAGAAATACTCTACGGGCAAGTAAGTCAAGATACTTTTATACTAGACAAAAATCGACAATACGTTAACTCAGATTCCATAATTTGGGTTGTAGGAGGCAATGGTGCCAATTGCCTAGAAATTTATCAAGACGGAGAAGCCCTTTTTGCTCACCAATTTAGTAATTATACTGGTTATGCATCGGACATTTGCAACATCAGCTATTTGTATGGAGATGGAGCAGGGAATTATAGTGGATTTATATACGATTATGGAATTCAATCCATTACTAAAGAAGACCTAAAATCAATCGTAGCTGAGCCATGCGTTTCTTCCTCAAATGAATTTGATAATTTGAATAGCATCACTGTCATGCCAAACCCAGCAGTTGATTTCGTTGAAATTAATCTCAACTATACCATCAATAATGTAAACTATAGTCTGTTAAATACAAATGGGAAATTGATTCAAGCAGGTAATTTTAATTCTCATAAGAATCGATTGGATTTATCGGTATTAAAAGATGGTGTGTATTTT
>JAHDBF010000171.1 GCA_020630525.1 Saprospiraceae bacterium | reverse complement strand
CCTTCTTACAAATTCATCAACTCCCAACTCCATTTCTTTATTCTTTTAACTATAAATGGAGAATTGCTAGTGTCTAAAAACTTTAAACAATCATAAAGAGAATCAATACAAAATTGGGTTTTACCAATTCAACAGAAATTCTAGAATATTTGAAAGTTTAATTTTACTATCTTGGTTTACTGAAATAAAATTATAAACCAATTTTAGAAAACCAAAAATTTCAAATGCCAACAAAACTAAACACAGCATTCAACACTGACCTAATAACACTCGCTGCAGAAGTAATATTAGGTAAGTCGTATGGTTCTGGAATTTACATTTATAAAGACAAGCAAATATTTTTCTGTACAGCCAGACATGTATTGTTTAATAATACTAATCCACAAGGAAAACCAAATTTTCAATTAAAACAAAACCACATTCAGATAAAATCTTATCCTAAAAACACAGACTATAAATCATTCGAAAAGATAAATATAGATCTTGGTGTTCTAGCCGCTCAAGGATTATTGTCTGTTAATCAATTACTAGATACCTGTGTGTTAAAAATCGCTGACATTTCCAACAATCAATTACAATTATCAAAAGGCATTAAAAAAATCACCCACTCTCTAAATATTAATGTTGCATCATCTGCGATGGTAAAACCTGCCATGGACATTCAAGTAGGTGAAGAACTTTACGTAATCGGATATCCTAAAGCAGTCCAACTGCTAAACAGAAAACAACCATTTTATGATTATAATTTACCTCTTGTCAGGAAAGGAATCACCAGTTGTATGAATGACTATAAAACATTTATAATAGATTGTTCTGTAGTTGGTGGCAATAGTGGCGGACCTGTTTTCATCGCTGAGAATATCATTACTAATACAAATGGAAAAATAGAAATAAAAAACAATAGATACTTAGTAGGAATCGCGATACAATACATACCACTACTTAACATGACTGCAAAACAGATGAATCCAAAAATGCAAACATTTAATCATGCAGAAAACTCTGGATACGGTGTATGCGTCAGCTTTAATGAGATTACAAAAGAAATCGATAACTTAGTTTCTAATACGATTATTTAAATCTACATGACAGACAAAAGACCTCCATTAGATAAAAAAATCTCCAGTAAAGACTTTAAAGAATTCTACTGGATGAAAGCCGAACTGCAATCATTTTGCAAATCAGAGTCTATACCACAAACAGGATCTAAAATAGAACTCGCAGAAAGAATTATTCAATATTTAGAAACAGGTACTAACCCAGAAATCAAAAAAACAACAAAAAGAAGCCTCTCAAAATTTGATTGGCAAAATGAAGAATTGTCTTTAAAAACAGTGATTACTGACAATTATAAAAACACTGAAAATGTAAGAGAATTCTTTAGTAAGCATTTAGGTTCAAGCTTCAAATTCAATGTAAAATTTATGCAGTGGATGAAATCTAATCTAGGTAAAACATTGGGTGATGCCATTAATGCGTGGAAAGAAATAAAAATGCAAAATAAACTTTCTACCACAAAAAAAGACATCGCCCCACAGTTTGAATACAACACTTATTTAAGAGATTTTTTACTAGACAATCCTACGATGAGTCGGAGCATTGGTATTAAACTTTGGAAGATTAAGAAAACGATGAGAGGTAATAATGTCTATCAAAAAGCTGACCTAAAGTTTCTCGAATAACATCAATATTTAAAATTCAACACATAGGTAGACAGATCAGTATCCGATGATAGTTCCATTCTTTTTTTAAGTCTATATCTTCCTTTTTCAACACCTCTTATGGATATATTTAGCAATGAAGCAATTTCTTTGGAGCTAAGATTTAATCTCAATAATCCGCAGAGTCGTAAATCATTTCTTGTTAAGTCTGGATGTTTTTCTATTATAGAATTTATAAAATTTTTATCTACTTGATCAAAATACATTTGAAATTCTTGCCAATAGTCTTCATTTTTTAATTCAATATCTATTTTCTTTATTGCAGATCTAATTTGAGATTTTTCATCTGTAGAAGTCTTATTTAATAAATCTTCTTTGATGGCATTAAGCAATTCTTGATTCCTGGCGATCATTGCACTAGAGAAAAGTAATTTAGAATTTTTAGATTTTACATCCGATTCTAGGTTTTCATTTTTAAGCGTTAATATTTTTCGTTCGGCTTCCAGTAATTGTCTTTTATGTTCTGTGCTCCATTTGTATAAAAAGTATGACGCCACCAAAAATAAAAGTAAGGCACTTAACAAAATTACCAAAATTACAAACCATAATGTCTTCCAAAAAGGTGGACTTAGGTGAATGTTTATTGCCTTTATGCTGTCTCCTTTTTTCACTTCAAAAACATAATCCCCAGCATCCAAATTGGTATATGTAACTCCAGGAAAAGTATTGCTATTTATCTTCCAATCAGTGTCAAAACCATTTAACCTATACTGATAATCAGAATCATTACTATACGTATAATCCATATCAGCAAAGGATAAACTGAAAGATTTGTGACTATAATTTAAATAGATATCAGACGCTTCTTCTATCGGGACTGCTAATATTTTATCTTCATGATCTGTAAATACTTCTTTGCCAAAAACTTCTAGTCTAGTAAAAATCAACTCGGATTTTATATCATTATTGATTAATTTTTCTTGATGGATAGTATTTAATCCGTTTATTCCCCCAAAGAGTAGAAGCCCATCTTCAGTACAATGATTTGCCATTTGATTAAACTGATTTGACCTAGACTGAGTATTAAAATTAAAATTTCTAATTTCTTCACCTTCTTGGATTACACTTATTCCAGCAAATGTCGTAATCCAAATTCTCCCTATTTTATCTTGCGAAATCCCCATTACGCTATTAGCAATAAGTCCATCTTTTTTTTGGATTCTTTGAAATTTACCATTGCCTAAGTATTTGTTTAATCCACCACCTTCTGTTCCTACCCAAATATTGTTTTCGGTATCTTGATAGATTGCTCTTACTTCATTGTCACTAAGTGAAGAGGATTCTTTAGGGATATTTTTCAACTTTAAAATTTCTCCATTCATTGATCGTACATCAATACCGTTATTTGCTGTTCCAATCCATATATTGTTTTCCTCATCACTATGCAATACCATAATCTCATCGCTAGAAATGCTTTCATCCACATCGGGTTCATGGCTCAACTGCATTAGAAAATTTCGGTTCTGATCCAATACTGAGATACCACCACCCAAAGTTCCAATCCATAAGTTTCCTTCTTCTGATTCACAAATTGACCATACATTATTATTGCCAAGAGTTATATCCGTCCCTGTATTATAGTTAGCTATTTTCTTTCGATTACGGTTGTATCTGTCGAGACCAGCTCCATACATCCCAAACCAATATTCACCTTTACTATCTTTAAAAATTGACTTGATAACTTGCCCTGAAGGAGCAGAAAAACCTGCCTCCTGCGTTTTGCCATATCGTCGTATACCTACACCGTCAGTGCCGAGGAATACTTCTTTGTTTTCATCTTCATATATTGCCAATATGGAATTAGAGGAAGCATTTCCATCCTTATCTTTTATCAAATTTAGGTCAAACCAAGTCTTATTTCTTTTTAAAATATTTACACCACCGTTAAATGTTCCGATCCACAGATTATTGGTCTTATCATTAAAAAAACAATTTAATGCCTTACTGTTCAATCCATTTTGCTTATTGGAATTTGGCGTTATTTTTTCAACTTCATTGGTCACTACATTTAACAAATTTAATCCACCTCCATCTGTTGCTATCGCCAAAACATCATCAGAATATTGAAATAGATCTCGAACTGTGTTACTTGATAAATTTGGTGTAGAAGTTAAGTTATAATTTTCCAAACTGAAATCTTCCAAACTAAACTTATACAATCCAGTGCCTTCTGTTCCAATCCAAATTATATCACCATTTAAAAGTAATTTTTTTCTATACCCATCAATTTTAGGGTCTTCGGTAATAGAGGTGTAATGATGTTCAAATTTATCTCCTACCAATCGATGAATCCCAAACCCTGAAGCAATCACCCAAATATCACTATTATTATCTTGGATTACATCAAAGGTGATATTATCACTCAGTCCGCTGTTAGCTTGATTATAAAGTTTTAATTTTTGGTTGGTCGGATTATATTTTGCAATCCCTTTTCCAATAGTTGTAATCCAAATATGACCATCTCTATCTTCATAAAATGACGAAATATCTGCGCCTTTTATTTCTTGAAATATTGGATCATCATTGTAATTTATAAATCCATAAGAACCGAAATACTTTATATTAATTCCATTTTTTTGTGTGCCGACCCAGAGATTATTATTGGAATCAACAAATAGTGAAGAGATATTTTTCCCTTTAAAGCCAATATGGTTGGTACTAAAACGATAGCCATCATATTTATTCAACCCGTTTTGAGTAGCTAGCCAGATGTATCCATAATTGTCTTGCGCTATATCATAAACAGAATTGTGGGAAAGCTTATTCTGTATAGTTAGATAATCAAAATACAGGTCTTTATCTGCTTGTGTAAAAGCAAATACATTTAAAAATAGGATTATTGCAGAAACTAAATACTTACTCACTGGGTATACGTTAGGATGGATAAATACTCATCCAGCTAAGCAAATATATAGGAATTATTTTACTAGTGTGACATCTTCTAAAATGTACATCATCCGATTTACATCATTATCATTGAGTACTAGTTTGCCTTTTATAACTACTTGTTCTGCGGTATAGGCAATTGGTTCGGAGGCAGAAACCTCCATTACGGTTTCTGGACCGGCGCCACCACAAAAGAAACACATATTGTAAGGAAATGCGGAAAACATAAATTCTTTGTGGGATTTGTAGCCTTCTATTGGAATGATATATCCTTTTACTTCGATTTCTTGACCTTCCATTTCCTTAATTTGTTGGCTAAAAATGGGGACATCTACTTTAAAACCAAATAGTTCATTATACTCTTGTTTATAGGTAATCTTTGCCAAAGTTTTCCATACACTCTGTGAGAATACCGTATTCGTAATAGAGAAAAAAACTGATATTAGTGCGATTTTAATAATATTATTCACTAGTTTATTCATATGTCAATTCTGCATTTTGCAAGGTATAAAGCAATCCGCTTGCTTCATCATTATTAATAACTAATGTACCTTTAATATTTATTTTTTCTTGAGTAAATGGCAATTCTTCATTATTTTTCATAAAAACTTGCAT
Organism: Saprospiraceae bacterium; assembly: GCA_020630525.1. GTDB lineage: Bacteria > Bacteroidota > Bacteroidia > Chitinophagales > Saprospiraceae > JAHDBF01. The sequence goes on along the minus strand of JAHDBF010000171.1, from coordinate 1,098 downwards.
GGCAGATTCTGGCCCTGCTTTTCCACAAAAGAAACACATATTCTGAGGATATCTGCTAAACATAAAGTGGCTTTGGGCGATTTTACCTGTCAATGGGATGATATATCCTTTGACAGAAATCTCTTTACCATGCATTTGTTGTGCTATAATTCCTGGGGTTAATGTTTCTATTTCTATACCATAGTTTTCATCGAAAGTTTTGGTTTTCGTGACATAAGCAAGATTGTTCCACTCTGATTGCGCAAGCGAATTATATTGCATCATTATAAAAATGGAAGCCATAAAAATCAACGATAATGTTTTGCCAATTGTCATATGCTACAAAGGTGAGATAATTCTCCAAATAATACTGTTATGAATTATTTAATTATTAGAATTTAAGAATGATAAATTGATAGATATTTACAAATTTATGTAAACAAAAAACCCAGATAACAACTTTATGCTATCTGGATTTACTCGGAAATTTATTGCTTATTCTTAGTGTCTAACAACAAACTTTACTGTTGTTGAAGCATTTTTATTTTGAATATTAAGGAGGTAGGTACCATCACTTAATGTTGTTGTATCAAATTGTTGAATATTATTGCCTTCTGATATCTCAATATTTTTTGTCGAGATTACTGAGCCATCTAATGCAATAATTTGTGTCAAAGCATGTATAGTATTTGTGCTTTTAAATGCAATATTTAATTGATCTATAACTGGATTTCCTAAAACAGATACTGATAATCCATTGATTTGATTATTGGTATTTGATAAAGAATTTCCATTAATTAAGTCCATATCTTGGTATGTTGAGAATAAACTCTCTCCATTTGAATCATCACCGATTAACCCGAAAAACCCATCAGGACAATTTTCTAATAAGTACGCCATAAAATCTTGATCATTATCAAATAATGGTGCCTCAAGTATACATTCCGAAAACTCGATATCACAATTTTCTGCCATTGCTAATATCAATCCTTGGAAAGTTGTAATGTCTTCCAATGCTTCAAAACAAGCATCATAAGAATCCCATTCTTCGCCTTCATCGCCTCCCCAATCAAAATCACAGTCTACTACTGTATAATTTTCTAAGCCCCAACAAGCTGC
>JAHDBF010000170.1 GCA_020630525.1 Saprospiraceae bacterium | reverse complement strand
TTAAATAATCCTCCATTTAGTTCGGCTGTAAAACCATATTGGAAAGTTCGATTAGGTGTGTTAAACATGACAGAAAGTTTGTTTGGCAGAATGACATCAATAAGCATCTTGCGTGTTTTATATTTAAATATCCCCATAGGAATAATTAATGGTCGCCCTAAACGATTAGTATACACTAAACCAAAACCATATGTCGTATTTAAATTTTTTGAATAGAGTGCCATCCCACTTGCTTGCATCAAAAGATCGTTATCACTAATGCTTTCTTCAAAGTCTGAGGCTAGTAATGGGTTTAGGTTTAATACCATTTTCCATTTTGGATTAAATATTCTCACTAAACCTAAATTGTAAGAAATAGTATGATAATATTTTGTGCTTTCCATTAATCCTAGATCTGTAGTTGCCTCTACATCAACCCTTAAATTACTATAACCAAGTCTATGGATTAAAAACGTTTTTTTTGCTTTCTTAAACCTTTGAGGAATAGCAACTTGTCCACTCCATTCAAAGAATCCAATCTCACCATCTATTGTAGATTCTTCAATAGATTGTTTTGGATATATTGATGATTGAATTTTAAATAGCTCAAGGTCTTGAGAAAATAAGTTAAGGCTAAATAAAACAAGAAAGATTAATGATAGGAATTTATTCACTTCTTAAGATTTAAAATTTCAGAATGCTAGCTACTGCTTATTTAAAGGGGGACAATTTTAAATACTATTTTAAATCACTTTTATTATAAAAAAAACAGAAATTAAGTCCCCCTTATATTGAAATCACGAAAGTAATTGGTCGTATATTTCTTAAATATCAAGCTTTATTATTAGGAATTTATTCTTATAAAGACTTTCAATCCTTTACCCATTCAAGGGTTTTACTGACAAATCCCACTTTTATTTTTATGTCTAATTTATTCCCATTTTGTTTTAAAGCAGCGTCATACCACTCTCCCTTTTTTGCAGCATAAAGTTTACCACTCCCCACTCCATTAACTAGTTTGACCTCCTTTAAAATTTGATTTCCAATTTTCACATCTTCTTCATCGGAAGAAATAATCTTACCGATAAAAAAACCGCTTTCCTCTGATATACTAATTTTGGTATTACTTTCTCCAGTGTTCCAAATTCCTTCTATAGATTGTTGAGCTTGGCAAGAAAATGCTGTTATGAAAACAAATGAAACAATTATTAACCTACACATGATACGTCTTTTTACTTTTAAAATATTTATTTTTTGTTCAACCTGATTAAATCAAGCATTAACAAATACAAATGAACGAATAGGTATAATAGGTCTTTATGTTTAATTACATGAAGCAGACAAAATAAAAGATAAAGCGGACAAAAAGCAGAAAAATATTACCCTCTTGATAACCATTCCAAAAAAGTGGAGCTTCTTTCTTTACTGACAATTATTTTTTCTTCAAAAGGAAAATGCAGATGAACGAGTAATTTTCGATTAAAATATTTGGCAGCATCTTTAATGGCATTTCTATTGATTAAAAACTGACGATTCACTCTAAAAGTGTCATGTTGGTGCATTTTACTTAATTCATCTAGTGTCTTGACGGAAGTAAATATTTTCATATCAAAAGTATGTATCTTAACTATTCCGTTCTTAAGATACATTACTGCTATATTATCAAGTTTTACAGGAATAATTTTTTCTCCTTGATAAATTAATATGGATTGACTCTTTACATCAGTATTTTTTCTTTCCATAAATTGAATCAACTGAGAAAGTTTATCACCGTTATTTGTAGTGAGTTGCTCAAATTTTTCAATTGCTTTTTTAATTGTTTCTGACGTAAAAGGTTTTAATAAATATGCTATTCCATTCACTTCAAATGCGTTTAATGCATACTCGTCAAAGGCAGTGCAAAAGATTACTGGTATTTTGGATTCAACATTTTTAAAAATTTCAAAACTCAATCCATCTGACAATTGTATGTCGGAAAATATTAAATCAAGTTCAGGGAAAGAATTAAGAAAATCAATTGTACCCTTTACAGAAGAGGTGGTCTTTACAATTTCAAAATTTGGACGAACCAATTTTATAGAATGAGCCAAGTCCTCTGCTGTTATTTTTTCGTCTTCAATAATTAGTATTTTCATTATTCCACTAATTTTACTTTTACTGTAAAATTTTGTCCATCATTTAAAATTAATATATTTTCTCCTGAAAACATCTGGCTTCTTTCATTCAAATTTGACAGACCAGTAAAAGTCGAAACAACTCCGTTCTTCAATTTAATTTTATTTTTTATACATAGATAATTATCCTCAACCCATACTAAAATTTTGAGCGGTTCTTCTATTGAAAAAGAATTGTGCTTTATTGCGTTTTCAATTAGTGTAACCATTGTAAAAAATGGTAACTCCATATTCAAATGATGCTTTCCTATTTCTACTTTATACAAAATAGCGTTTTGAAACCGAACCTTTTGCAAATCGACATATTGTTTACAATGGCTTAATTCAGTTTCTAACGATATTGATTTTTTTTCATTATTCAATGAGCTTCTTAGAAAAGCTGATAAGCCAACAATATATTTTTCCGCTTCGAGAGGTTTACTTTTGATCAGTGATTTCGAGACATTTAGTGCATTGAATAAAAAATGAGGATTGATTTGGGCCTTTAATAATTTAAATTTGTTTTGAAGATTATCAAATTGAAGTTTGTTCTTTTCTTCGACCAACCTGAGTTTTGCTTGTCTGGAATACATTAAATCTAATAAAAGAAAAATAATAAAGTTGATAGAAAATTGAAGTATAACTCGAAGTAAAAAAAGTGTTTCATAAGGTAAAGACACCAAACCAGGACTTAATATCGATGTTAAGTTAATAGTAAAAATTAATAATAAAAATATTAGTCCAACAATGCAAATTCCTATTTTCCAGTTAGGAGTATTCTTCTTTTTTAAGAAATTAAAAATTAAAATTTGCACTCCCCACCATAACAGTGTTGTGCATAAGGTTTTTAACCAAATTTCAAAAAAAGATTGCAACTTTCCATCATATAGTATATACAATGGCGTAACTACAAGAAAAGCAATAACAGGAGAAGATAGCAACACCCGATACGCTATTTGTTTTTTGATGTCGCTTTTCATAAATTTTATTTGTTTCAAAATCAGAAAGCTCCAATATAATAGAACCAAGCTAATAAAGCAAAAATCTTAGGAAATCAGCTATTTATGTAACTTTTCCATAAAGCTAAACGTGTTAATACAGATAATTCGACAAAGCTGCTTTAAGCATAGACTAAAAACTGGTATGCTACAAAGAAGCCCTTTAACTTTGAACAGATCAAATTAATAACAATATCACTAAAACAAATTCGAATGATTAGACTATTTTCAGCCTTATTTATTATAAGCACAATTAGTTTACAATTAATGGCACAAAACGAACAAGAGGCACTCCCTGGGGATACTAGCCTACCATCAACTTCCGAAGAAATTACAAAATTAGCAGGATTAGAATCTTCAGAATATAGGTACTCTGTAGAAGACTACTTTAAAAAACCTGCGCAATATTCTTTTCAGTTTTCACCAAATGGAGCATACTTTTCCTATAGAGAAAGGGATGAAAATGGCAAAGGTCATGTCTACGTAAAAAACACTGAAACAGACGAAATTACGAAAGTTATAGAAGAAGGTGAGGAATTGGTAAGAGGATATGGATGGGCTAATGACAATAGATTAATCTATGTTTCTGATAAAGGTGGCGATGAAAATTATCATCTTTTTGCAGTAGATCTTGATGGAAGCAATGCTAAAGATTTAACGCCTTTTGACGGAGTTAGGGTTGGGATTTTAAATTCACTGAAAGACCAAAAAGATTTTATGATCATTCAGATGAATAAAGATAATCCGCAAATTTTCGAACCATACAAAATAAACATCATTACAGGTGAGATGGAAAAGCTGTATACTAATGATGATCCTTCTAGTCCGATAGACGGGTACGAGTTTGATAAAGATGGAAATCTAAGAGGATATGCAAAATTAATAAATGGGGTTAACTATCAGCTTTTTTACAGAGGTGTAGGAGAAACAGAATTTACAGAAATCATGACTACCAATTGGAAAGAGAGTTTTAGTCCCATTGGTTTTAATTACTTATCAGATAATCCGCATGACGCATATGTCAAATCAAACCTAGAAAATGATACTGATGAAATCATATTATATGATTTCAAAGAAAATAAAGTTATAGAAAAAATCTATTCCAACGAAACTTTTGACGTAGGTGGTATGAGTCGATCAAGAAAGAGAGGTTATGAAATTGATTATTTCTATTATACTGGAGAAAAAGACCATATCATTCCTGTAAGTGATACATATAAAGCTTTACATAAAAAATTCCAAACACAGTTTGGAGATAAAGATTTTTCAATCACAAACGCAACAGATGAAGAAGACAAATATTTAATCTATGTATCTAGTGATAGACTCTATGGTATGTATTATTTATATGATGTAGCTAAAGACAGTTTTAAAGAAATCATGAACTTAAAGCCTCACTTAAAGGAAGAGGACATGGCAGAGATGAGGTCATTAAAGTTTAAAACAAGAGATGGACTTACTGTATATTGTTACTTAACGATCCCTAACATAGCTAAAGAGGGAAATAAAGTTCCAATGATTGTAAATCCACATGGTGGACCATATGGACCAAGAGATTATTGGGGGTTTAATTCTGAAACTCAACTTTTTGCAAGCAGAGGATATGCCACATTACAGGTGAATTATAGAGGATCTGGTGGATACGGAAAGTCCTTTTATTTGGCTGGGTGTAAACAGATCGGAAGGAACATGTTGAATGATTTAGAAGATGCCGTTGCTTACGTAAAAACGCTTGGGTTAATTCAAGAAGATAATATTGCTATCTATGGTGCGAGTTATGGCGGATTAGCAACTTTAGGGAGTTTAGTAAAAACTCCAGACCTATATACTTGTGGTGTTGATTATGTAGGTGTATCCAACTTATTTACGTTTTACAAATCATTTCCAGAATATTGGAAGCCATACTTATTACAAGTTTATGAGCAATGGTATGATGAGACGAATCCAGAAGAAGCAGAAATAATGAAAGCGGTTTCGCCAGCATTGAATGTGGACAAAATCACTAAACCACTTTTCATTGTACAAGGAGCAAATGACCCTAGAGTAAACATAGACGAATCAGATCAGGTAGTAGAAAACTTAAGGGCAAGAGGTGTTGACGTTCCCTACATGGTTAAGTACAATGAAGGTCATGGTTTTGGTCACGAAGAAAACAGAATAGAACTATATAGTGCAATGATGGGATTCTTTGCAAAGCATTTAAAATAAATTTTTAAACTTAAATGCAATTAAGTATTTTGAGCCATAACGTGTATACGTTATGGCTTTTTTTATATGCAATTTCATCATGAATAAATCAGACACTTTGTTGGAAGCTATCGCACTTAAGAAAGAAGATATTCCTTTAGTTATTTCTTATTGGTATTCGAGAACTGCGGAAGAATTAAATAGAATGGGTGCAGATATAAGTAAAATGCCACCAAAAGCAGAATTTGAAAAAATGCTTATTGATCAACTCCATACTGATTATGAATACAAGAAAGGATTTGCAACTATTTGGCAAATTGATGGAATCTCTGTTGGGCATTGCAATATTAATTATATTCATTTTGGTTCCCATGCGAATATGCATTTACATATTTGGAAAGACTCTTTTAGAAAAAAAGGATATGGCGAACAATTGGTAAAATTATCTATATCTCATTTCTTTAAAAAATTTGATCTCCAATATTTAATCTGCGAACCGTATGCTAAAAACCCTGCACCAAATAAAACACTCGCTAAAATTGGTTTTAAGTTTGAAAAGAACCACACTTGTATTCCAGGGAATTTAAACTTTGAACAAGAAGTAAGTAGATGGATATTATCAAGAGAAGATTTCCTGAATTGGCGTCAGGATTAGCTAAAGTATTTCTTTTTAAATGCAAATAAAATATTCATACAAAAGAAAAGCTGAGCATATAAAACTGCATTATAAAACAGAGATGCCTTATTTATTATAGGATCAGAAAGTTGCATTCCATCAATGGCTAATGCATAATAAATGCCTTGTACTAAAAATGGCAATACAAGAATGATTGCTGAAATTATATGTATTCCATTTAGAAATTTATTAAGCTCGAATCCAAACTTAACTAACAGAAAATAAATTAGCCCAATTAAAAACATTGGTAAAGCAAAAATAAAAGACAAATAAGTTGTAGGTATATGGATTGGCTCTCGAATATTAAAATCAATTAATACACATGACAGAATCATCACTGGAATTAAAGTCCAAAAAACGATATGTGGT
>JAHDBF010000015.1 GCA_020630525.1 Saprospiraceae bacterium | reverse complement strand
GCAAAACCTACATTGTCAGAACTTAATCAAGTCAAACACCATTTCATAAATCATATTTCCATTTTAGAGCCGTATTCTGCAGGTAAATATGAGTCAGAGTGTATTGCTAAATTGGAAGAATATTTTTTACATAAAGACTTTGCAATCCTTGTCGGAGGTACAGGAATGTACATTGATGCTGTCTTGTATGGATTGGATGATTTTCCAGATATATCTAAAAATACTAAAGACAAAACAAAAGAAATATTTGATAACGGTGGATTAGATGCGTTAAAGAATATTGTTGCCAAATTTGATCCAGAATATTATAAAAAAGTTGACCTAAAAAACAGCAGAAGATTGGAACGAGCAGTTGAGGTAATTTTGGAATCTGGAAAATCCTATAGCTCTTTTCTAAATCAAGAAAAAAAGAAACGGAGTTTTCAAACTATTGAACTACAACTGTCATTACCTAGAGAAGTATTGTATGATCGGATAAATCTTCGGGTAGATCAGATGATAAAAGATGGTCTTATTGATGAGGTTAAATTGTTAGAAAATGTCAAAACTAATCGTGCGTTACAAACTGTAGGCTACCAAGAAATATTCAAATACTTTGATGGTGCATATGAATTGGATTTTGCGATAACCGAAATCAAAAAGAACTCCAGACGATATGCAAAACGACAATTAACTTGGTTAAGAAAAAAAGAAATTCCTTGTTTTGCTCCAACTGATATAAACAAAATAACAAATTATATTAACATCGAATTAGGTAAGCAACAAAAAAATAACTGCTAGAAATGTAGCAGTTATTTTTTTGACTTCTATCCAAAAATTTAATTATTCGGGAGTTCCATCTTCTATCCAACTGGTAATTTTACTGATATTACATTCAGAAATTTGGTCAGAACCTAGCGGAAAAGGCATGGGCGTAAATCCTGCTTCATGATTAATCGCTCCCAATATTCTTCCAAAACTCACCGCAGTAACTAATTCATTATAATTAGACATAGGGAAAGTAAAATTTGCGGTAGCGTTGTGACATCCAGCAGTTGCACAAGAACCATTAATTATAGTAGCAATATCGTCAGTATATGTCATACTATCAGTATCACAATCTTCTGTCGGATCTGGTTCTGGATCTACAACTGGATCATCAGTCTCATCTTTAGAACAAGCTAAGAATATTACTGATAGTAAAACGCTAAATAAAATGTGATGAATTTTCATAATTATTTATTTATTCTTTTGATGCTTTAAGATACTAAATCTATTACATTTTGCAAAGGTCGACCTATTACAGCTTTGTCGTCAAGAATGATTATTGGTCTTTGTAGTAACTTTGGATATTTTATCAGTGCTTCAATCCATTCTTTTTGAGTTAAGTCTTTTCCTTTAAAATTTTCTTTAAAAATGGCTTCTTCTTTTCTGATTATCTCAGAGATTTTCAATCCAGATTTTTTTAGGATATTCATAATTTCCTTTTTTGACAATCCATCATTTAGATATAGATGGATATTGGGAATATGTCCATTTTTTTCGAGATAATTTAAAGATTCTCGACTTTTACTGCATCTCGGATTGTGATAGATTTCCATAAGACTAAAAGTGTATTTAAGTATTAATCATTGATTTTTAATACTTCTAAAAATGTTTTCTGAGGCACTTGCACAGTACCTATTTGTCTCATTTTCTTTTTACCTTTTTTCTGCTTTTCAAGTAGTTTTCTTTTCCTTGTAATATCACCACCATAACATTTAGCAGTTACATCTTTACGCAATGCCGAAATGGTTTCTCTTGCAATAATTTTTGCTCCGATAGAAGCTTGGATTGCAATCATGAATTGCTGGCGCGGTAGTAACTCACGTAACTTTTTACAAATCCGTCTTCCGAAAGGATCTGCTTTTTCTCTATGGACCAAAGAAGACAAGGCATCAACAGGTTCCCCATTTAATCTAATATCTAGCTTTACTAAATCTGAAGCACGATAATCGATTGGTGCATAATCAAAAGAGGCATAACCTCTGGTTATTGATTTTAATCTGTCATAAAAGTCAAAAACTATTTCCGCCAAGGGCATTTCAAAAGTCATCTCTACTCTATCTGTAGTCAAGTAAGTTTGCTTTGTCAAAACGCCTCGCTTATCCATACATAGATTCATGATAGTACCGATATATTCTGGCTTAGTAATGATCTGTGCCCTGATAAATGGTTCTTCTACCTTTTCTAATAGTGTAGGATCTGGAAGATCGTTTGGTGTATTGATAAGGAGTTTTTCTCCTTTTTTGGTATATGAATAGTATGATACGTTTGGAACAGTAGTAATTACTTCCTGATTAAATTCTCTAGACAATCGCTCTTGAATTATCTCTAAATGCAACATTCCCAAGAATCCGCATCTAAATCCAAATCCTAATGCAACAGAAGATTCTGGTTCAAATACTAGAGACGCATCGTTAAGTTGGAGCTTTTCCATACTGTCTCTCAAATCCTCAAAATCATCGTTATCTATCGGATAAATACCAGCGAAAACCATCGGTTTTACCAATTCAAATCCTTGGATAGCTTCCGCGCAAGGGTTTTCAACACTGGTTATTGTATCACCAACTTTGATCTCTTTACTCTCTTTTATACCAGTAATGATATATCCTACATCACCAGTATGTAGTTTTTTCTTTTCTATTTGATTTATTTGTAATATTCCGATTTCATCTGCAGAATATTCTTTTCCAGTATTTACAAACCGTACATTTTCATTTTTACTCAATGTCCCATTCAATATTCTAAAATAGGCAACTACACCTCTAAATGGATTAAACATTGAATCAAAAATCAAGGCCTGTAGTGGTGCTTTAGGATCGCCTTTGGGAGCTGGAACTCGATTTACAATTGCCTCTAACAATTCTGGAACACCTTGACCAGTTTTTCCGCTGGCATGCAAAATATCCTCTAGTTCACAACCTATCAAATCAATGATCTGGTCAGACACTTCTTCTATCATTGCACTTTCCATATCAACTTTATTCAATACAGGCAGAATCTCAAGGTCATGTTCAAGAGCTAAATATAAATTGGAAATCGTCTGTGCTTGGATTCCTTGGCTTGCATCAACCAAAAGCAATGCCCCTTCACAAGCAGCAATTGATCTTGATACTTCGTAAGAAAAGTCAACGTGCCCGGGAGTATCAATCAAGTTAAGGGTGTATTTGTTACCATTACTGTGATTATAATACAGTTGTATCGCATGACTTTTTATAGTAATTCCGCGTTCTCGCTCCAAGTCCATATTATCCAATGCTTGATTCTTCATTTCTCTTTCAGAAATGGTCTTTGTTGTTTCAAGCAATCTATCAGATAAAGTACTTTTCCCATGATCTATGTGTGCAATGACACAAAAATTTCTTATCAATTCCATATAGTGGCAAAGATAATCTCAATTACATAATATTGTGTTTCTTAACTGATTGATATTATAATATTTTTTAATTCATAGGCTGATTTATGGAAATGAAGGAAATAAATGTCAATTTTTACTAAAATTAAAAGGTTAATTAATTGTTTAGTAGCATCTATATTGGTAAATATTCGTTTTAATGTATGTGAATGTTGGTCAGATTCTAATTTATAGAATATCACAAAAAATTGATATTTTAACTTAAATTCGTAGTCTCAATTTAAAAAATGAAAATAGCTAACCTTATTATCTTAACATTAAGCATATCTTGTTTTGTAAATATGTTGTCTGCTCAATATGATTTTGATATAGTATTGGAAATCGAAGATTCTGAAATTAAATCTCAAGGAAATACTGGTACCTGTTGGTCATTTGCCAGCGTATCTTTTTTAGAATCTGAGGCATATTCTAACAAAAAAGGGATGATAGACCTTTCTGAAATGTATGTGGTTAGAAACGTCTATAAAGAAAAAGCCAGAAATTATATTTTGAGACAAGGTAAAGCTAATTTTAGCGAAGGTGCATTGGCGCACGATATGCTAAATGCAGCTAAAAAATACGGAATCGTCCCAGAAAATGTTTATTCTGGTAAAAAAGGCAAAAAACATGATCATTCGAAAATGTTTGATGAACTAAAAACTTATTTAGATACCATCGTTGTAAACAAAACGATTCCTTCGGATTGGGAATCTGATTTTGACGATATTATAAATGGATATTTAGGAGAACCAATTCACGATTTTCTTTCAGATGAAAAATCAATAAATAGTAAAGAGTATTTAAAAACATTAGGGCTTAATATCGGAGATTATACTCATGTCACGAGCTTTACACACCATCCATTTTATACCAATTTTGTACTGGAGATTCCAGATAATTTTTCAAACGGTTCTTATTATAATGTTCCTATTGATGAATTGATTACCTTAACGGAAGATGCATTAGCAGCCGGACACTCTGTAATATGGGATGGGGATGTCAGTGAAAAAGGATTTTCGGCTCAAAGAGGATTGGCAATTCACCCAAAAGAAATAGATGAAAAATGCTTTGATAGTCCTTGTCCTGAAATCATTGAATCACAAGCAGATAGACAAGCTGCTTTTGAAAGCTATGTGACTACCGATGATCACCTGATGCACTTGGTTGGAATTGCTAAAGATCAAAACGGTACAAAATATTATATTATAAAAAATTCATGGGGAGAAATCGGAAATTACAAAGGATATCTCATGATGTCAGAAGCATATTTTAGAGCTAAAACTGTAGCTATTACCTTAGATCGTAACTTTGTCAATAATCCAGAGAACGATTAATATTTTTAACGAACAAATTTATTTTGAAACAAATAATATATATCACTTTTACCTTGTTGGTTTGTTTTTCTTGTGGAGACAAATTCGATAATCCTGTAGATTCTGACCCTGTTGTAATTCAGACTTTAAGTACTGATTTTGAGATCATATTGCAACAAAGAGTTTCGACAAATGGATCTTTTTATCAATTAAGAACTCAATTAATAGAAGGAGTTGATTGTGATCAAACGATGATGTCCACCGTGTTGGACGACAGTAATTCGGACATTAAGCTTAACATTAATTTATCCATTCCACCGTTTTGTAATGGAGATCCACTTTTTTTTCCATTTAGTGTTCATCCACTAGATCCAATCACAGAATCAACCTCTTTCAACATTACAATAAATGATGAATTTGAAAGTAAAGGAATTATCGAATTAACCAATGAACAGATAACAATAACTTTTGAAGAATCTATTGGGATAGAATTTCCTGTTGAGACACTTAATACTATACCGACGGATATCATGTGGGGTTATTATGACACCACTGGATTGAGTCCGAATGCCAATGGAGCCGTAAACAGCAAAATAAATCAAGCTACTAATCCCTATGGAGCTATAGCTACTGGAGATTATGGATTGTTTTCGATTACGCAAAATCAAAAATTGTCAATTCCAGATGTTGATGATAATTTAAATTTTGTGATTAGATCATCTAATGAACAAAGTTGGTCAGATTTAGAAGCTGCATTTGTAGAATTAAAAAGTGAATATCCAGGATTATCATTTAAAATGTATAATTGGAATGGAGAGATCTTGGAATAATCCGTATTCAAGTAGCAGCCATTATCAGTTTTACTAATTGAATATTCTGGCTTTCCCAATTAAATTTTTCTTCGACCAATACTCTACCGTTATTTGTAATTTTTTCCCTTAGCGAATTGTCGTTTTCAATGCGGATGATTGCATCGACAAACTCATTTGGCGTATTTGCAATCAAACAATTTTTTTCATGGATCATACCTATACCTTCTGCTACAGATTGATTCAATACAACGGGAATTTTCATCGACATCGCTTCTAAAATCTTGTTTTGTTGACCTATCCCACTAAAGATGGGCGCTACAAAAATTCTTCCTACTTGATAAGCAGAACGAATATCTTCTAACCAACCAGCGACAACGACATTTTCATCTTCGGTGAGATTTATTACTTCATTGGTAGGTCTTGCACCAGCGATGAAAAGGCTGTATTTTTTATTTGTCTTTTCATTTAGAATTGGTAATATTTCTTTTGCGAGATATTTTGCAGCAACAACATTTGGCAGATAACCCATGTTCCCGACAAATACTAAATCGTAATCATTGGCAGAGGTTTTATGGGTAAAAAAATCACTGTCTACCCCATTTTGGATAACATGAACTTTTTTATCTCCTAATTCCAATCTATTCCTATCCTGATCTGTGATAATTAAGTGATTATCAAATTGATCGTAGATTTTCTTTTCATATTTTTTGACACGAGTAGATTCTATATTATAAATTAATTTTTTGAAAAACGATCCCGATTTTCCTCTTTGCTCCATTCCATAACCAAAAGCATCCATAAAATCTATTGTCTTGGGGATTTTAAGGTCAGCAACGTTATCCGCCATTCGTATCAATTGGCAGTATATATGTTCAATTTTAAAATTTGAAACTATGTCTGATATCTCTTTTTTGATTTTTGGATTAGAATACAGAGCTACTTGAAAAGGTCCACCTAATAATAAAGCAGAACCAATATTAGTAATGATGTCAGATTTTTCTATTTCGTGGACAAATACTTCCTTGCAGTATTTTTTTAATTTGTTTATATCATCATTTTTAACATCAGATATTGCACAGGAATATAAATAAACTTCAAAATGCTTTGATAGAGTTTTGATTTGATGGTAAAGCCTAAGTTTATCTCCTTTTTGAATTGGATAAGGCAATCTACTAGAAACTACGAGTAACCGCAAGAATAATTAATTTAGTGACACTCAAAAATAACAAATAGATTAGTAGAAATTACTATGTATTGAATTAAAACAACTTAATGTACAGAAATTTTAGCTGAGCTTTTGTTTGTTTTGGTTTTTGAACATAATCGCTCGTAGCATTGGTATAAAAGTCGAGCATTATTGACATTAGAATATTTCTCATCGATCAGTGCCCTTCCATTTTTAGAAAACTCCTTCATGATTTCAGGGCTATTTAAGCAGTATTGAATCGCTTCAGCAAAATTTTCCTTGTTATCAGCCAATAGCAAATGATTCCCATTTTCTATATTTAATCCCTCTGCACCGATAGTTGTAGAAACGACAGTACGTCCTAAAGCGAGACCCTCTAGAATTTTAATCCTTATTCCAGATCCCGAAAAAAGTGGAACAACCATAATATTATGCTCAGAAATAAAGGTTTTTGAACACTTAACTTCACCTTCTATGATTACTGAATCTGATTTGTATTGTAAAATGTTTTGACCAATATTCCTGCCTGCAATATGGAATTTCAACTCAGGATTATTCGCTAATATAGTAGGCCATGCATTGGAAAGAAACCATGCTAAACCCTCTACATTAGGCATCCAATCCAATGACCCAATAAAGCCAATACTTTGTTTCTTTTTTAAAGGCTTATATTGATATTTTGATAGTTCTAAGCCTGTTGGAGAGGCTATTGACATGCCTTTATAGCCAAGTTCTTTGTATTTTTCAAGATCTTTATGCGTAATACTCACCATAAGATCGTATCGAGGCAGATTCTTTAATTCAAAATCATACAATTTTTCGGCACAATTCCCTAAGTACCAACTTTTTAGACCAGTAGATGAGTTGCTTGCTATCCTTTTCCAAATTTCATATTCTAAATTATGCGACCGGAGAACGATTTTTGCATCAGAATTTTCCTTAATTGTATTGATAAACATAGACATGTAGCTCGTTTCTAATTGAACTATGTCGAAATGATTTTCTTGTAATAGTTTAGCTAATTTTTCTCTATATAGCTTATTATTAAATCTAGAAAGATGATAAGATTTGCCGTTAATCAAGGTAGACAGGGCATCTAGCGGCTTTAGTCTATTGTCAACATAAACATGATGAATTTCTTCATAATGGGCAAGATCTTTACTATCCTGAGGCACTTTTGAATAATGTTTTTGCGTATTCATTGCAAACAAAGTCATCTCACAGCCTAATGTACAAAGGGCTTTTGACAAACTATTAACAGCAATGGACTCCCCATCTTTTAGTGGATAAGGAAACTTTTTACACAATTGCAATATTCTCATGTACGATCTTTGGATAAATATATAAAATCAAGATACGGATTTATAATTGTATAGACTATAAATTATCTTTTTTAGTTTGAGAATACATAAGGTTATTTTTATTGATATTTGCACAATAAATATATTTAATGATTGAAGCGACTGGAATTTATAAGTCATATGATGAAGTATCGGTGTTAAAAGGCATTGATATAAGCATAAAAAGTGGCAAAACGGTATCAATTACGGGAAAATCAGGTGCAGGAAAGAGCACATTGTTACATATTTTAGGAACATTAGACAATCCAGATAAAGGAGAGGTAAAGATTGATAATGAATCAGTTTTTAAATTAAAACCCAAAAAATTGTCCCAAATACGAAATACCAAGATAGGTTTTGTGTTCCAATTTCACCATCTACTCAATGAGTTTACAGCTTTAGAAAATGTAGCTATCCCGCATTTAGTTGGAGGAAAATCTAAAGAAGAATCTTTTGCTAAAGCTAGAGATGTTTTGGGATTTTTAGAAATGAGTCATAGATTGACGCATAAACCCAATGAGTTATCTGGTGGAGAGCAACAAAGAGTTGCTTTTGCTCGAGCATTAATTAATAGTCCTAAAGTTGTTTTTGCTGATGAACCTACTGGTAACCTGGATGCAGGTACGTCAGCAGAAGTGCATAATCTAATCCAGAAATTAAGAAAAGAATTGAATCAAACTTTTGTCATCGTGACCCATGATACTACACTCGCAAAAATGTGTGATGAAATGTATGAAATGGAAGCTGGGAAAATTGTAAATCATGTCTAAGGAAAATAATCCAATCAATACAAAACCAATAGAAAAGAAAGAATTTGTCCCCGTTTCTAAATGGAGTGTCAAAGATTACTTTGATCGTTTTTTTGACGATTTACTCAATTTAAAAGATGGGGTTGATAAAGAAGGAACTATAAAAGAGATCATAGACAAAAAATCTATGAACGGGCCTAATGCCTGGATGTTGATATGTTCTATTATTATTGCTTCGATCGGTTTAGACCTCAATTCTCCAGCAGTAATCATTGGTGCCATGTTGATTTCTCCGTTGATGTCTCCAATCTTAGGGATGGGACTAGGTGTAGGAATAAATGATACTGATGCATTAAAAAAATCTGGTATTCACTTTGCGGTTGCGGTTATGATCGCAATCATAACTTCTACAATATATTTCTTTTTGTCTCCTTTTGGAGAAATCACATCCGAGATCCAAGCCAGAACATCTCCTACATTTTTAGATGTTTTTGTTGCGCTGTTTGGAGGAATCGCTGGTATCATTTCTATTGCGAGAAAAGACATAAGCACTACCTTACCAGGTGTAGCTATCGCGACTGCATTAATGCCTCCTTTATGTGTTGTGGGTTTTGGTATTGCCAATGGAGAATTTATTATAGCATCAAATGCATTTTATTTATTTTTTCTAAATACATTTTTTGTATCTCTGGCAACCTACCTTATTATCAGGTTTTTACGTTTTCCATATCGACAATTTGTATCTGCAAGAAATAAAAATAAAAACAGAATTATCACTTTTCTATTTGGGCTGCTAGTGACTATACCTAGCTTTTTCATCTTCAAAGGCGTCATCACAGACTTCAACAACAAACATGCTGTTAAAAGTTTTATGAACGAATGTCTAGGCAATGAAAAAGAATATATTGATAACTATACATACGTAAAAGGAATTGAAGAAGACACCCTAATTTTAAGGGTTTATGGAAATACGATAAGTGAGAAAAAAAGAGAGCATTATGAAAACGGACTAAAAGCAGCAGGGCTTACTAAAACCAAATTACAAATCATCTCTTCATCAGAAATCACGAAAGAAAGAATTGCAAAAATTGATTCTAAAATAGCAGCTATGGAATCACAAGCAAAAATGTTAGAAGAAGCACAAAATGAATTGATTGCTAAAAATAAACTTATTGATTCATTAAAAAATCTTGACTTAAGACCACTTAGTGATTCAATCGGATTTATGAATTTCTGTGAAGAATTGAAAATTAATTATCCTGAAATGAAAGAGGTAAGTATAGCCAAAGGACTATTTACAAACTTTAAAAAATCAAAAAATCAAATGGTAATTTTGGTAAATTGGGAGGACATCGAAAAGGTAGAGCAATCTGTTCAAAATAAAATAGACCAACTTATAGATAGGAGGTGTGAATCCGAATTTGTGATAATCCATCAATAGAAATTTGTGACAGTTTTAAATTTTCAATTCAATGCAAGAAGTTAAGATTGTAGACTACAACGCACAATATCGGTCAGCATTCAAATCTTTAAACAAGGAATGGATTGAAAAATATTTTCAAATGGAAGAGGCTGACTATAAAGCCTTGGATTATCCAGAAAAAAACATCATTGATAATGGAGGTTATATTAAAGTCGCATTGATTGATAACATACCAGTAGGCGTTTGCGCATTGATGAAATTAGCACATCCAAAATATGACTTTGAATTAGCAAAGATGGCGGTTTCCCCAAATCATCAAGGTAAGAAAATTGGGAAATTATTGGCACAAAGCATCATTGATTTAGCAAAAATAAAAAAGGCGAAATATCTATATCTAGAAAGCAATACAATATTAACTCCTGCAATAAATTTATACAAAAGAATGGGATTCATTGAAATTGAAAACCACTCCTCTCCTTACAAAAGATCTAACATTAGTATGGAACTAGACTTGTATCGCTAACTTCTATAATATAACTCAAGATAAAATGTAAATGTCACGACAAATTACTCATCCAAAATAGATATTCAATAATGTGGTATTATTATCGCTTGATAACCAGTATAAGCCATAATTATGATCCTAATACTAAATATTGCCAACAAAAGAAATCAAGCTGAAGCAATCAGACAGAGCTTAGAATTTTTTGGATATGATTTGGTATTAAAAAATATTCACAGACCTAAAGAATTAATTGATACATTATCAACATGGAAAATGCGCTCGATAGTAGAGTATATCATCATTTGTGGTGATGGTTTAAAAGATGCTTTTATTATGCCTGATTTGGTAGATTCTGTTTATGAAGATGGCGAGCCACAATCTAGGTTAGAAGCAAAAACCATAAAAAAACTTGCCAAACTTTCTGGTCAAACAGTTATCTCTACTGCTTGCAATACCTTTTGCAATAAGCTATCAAAATCATTTATCAGTGCAGGAGCAAAAAACTACATTGGACCTAAAGACATCATTAATTCTAATGCTGCACTTTATTTTGTCCAGACTTTTTTCTACGAAATAACGCAACATGGTGTTAGCGTAAAAACTGCCTACAAAATAGCAAAGTTGGCTGATGAGGAAACAAACAAATTCAAATTAAGAAAATAGATTACTCTTTTAGCCAACCCATTGATCGTTTAACTGCTTTTTGCCAGTTGGCATATAATGATGTTCTTTTTGGTTCTTCAAATTTAGAAGTAAATAACCTATCCACCTTTCGGTTGTTTTCAATTGTTTCACTGGTCCAAATTCCAGCCATCATTCCTGCAAGATAAGCAGCGCCCATTGCTGTTGTTTCCACATTTGTCGGTCTTTCAACTGTTGTATCTAAAATATCAGATTGAAACTGCATTAAGAAATTATTCTTTGACGCACCACCATCTACCTTGAGTGTTTTTAACGTGATGTTTGCATCTTTTACCATTGCATCCAGTACATCTTTAGTCTGAAATGCCAACGATTGTAAGGTAGCTTTTGCGATTTGATTTTGACTGGTATCTCTTGTTAATCCAAAGATTGCACCACGCGCATACATATCCCAATATGGCGCGCCTAATCCTGCAAATGCAGGAACGACCACAACATCATTGTCTTCTACACTAAATGCCATCTGCTCAGTCTCAGCAGAATCAGCAATAATCTTTATTCCATCTCTTAGCCATTGCACTGCAGCACCTGCGATAAAAACACTTCCTTCCAGCGCATATACTGGCTTACCGTTACTACCTATAGCTATAGTAGTAAGCAGACCGTTATTTGATACATACATTTTATCGCCTGTATTCATAAGCATAAAACAACCTGTACCGTATGTGTTTTTTGCCTCTCCGACAGAAAAACATGCTTGACCAAACAATGCTGACTGTTGATCACCAGCAACTCCAAATATTGGAATTTTCACATCGTTAATTATTGCCGTTCCAAAATCAGAACTAGAATCTTGAACTTGAGGTAGCATTGATAGTGGAATATCAAAATATGAGCACATCTTATTATCCCATACAAGATCCTTGATATTATACAACAGTGTTCTTGATGCGTTGGTGTGATCTGTTTTATGTGATTTTCCTTTTGTCAGATTCCAAATGAGCCAACTATCAACAGTACCAAAAAGTAAATCACCATTCGCAGCTTTATCTCTTGCCCCATCTACATTATCGAGTATCCACTTTAGCTTTGTTCCAGAAAAATATGCATCGATTACAAGACCAGTATTTTCTTTTATATAAGAAGCTAATCCATCATTTTTCATTTGCTCACAAATTTGAGCAGTCCTTCGATCTTGCCAAACAATAGCATTATATACAGGCTTACCGTTATTCTTATCCCATACAACAGTTGTTTCTCTTTGGTTTGTTATACCAATGGCAATAATATCTTCTGCAGAAACCTCGTCCAAAACTTCACTAATGGTATCCAATTGTGAAGACAATATTTCATTAGGGTCATGCTCTACCCAACCCGACTGCGGAAAAATCTGTTCAAATTCTTTTTGAGCAACTTTTACTACATTACCATTTTTATCAACGAGCAATGATCTCGAACTCGTAGTACCTTGATCGATAGAAAGAATGTATTTGCTCATTATTTATCCTTCTTTTGTTCTGCTCGTTTAAATATTTCCTCCATTACTTCTGGCAATTGTTTGCCACCAATATCCTTAAGGATAATTTTTCTGTCTTGATCTAGAATATAGATTTTAGGAGTAGACTTTACATTATATTTTGTTTTGAATCTTGACTTGTGAAATTTATCAGCTGCATTGATAAATCCATCCATTTCCTTTTCTTTGACATACTTCCAGCAGCTTTCAGTCTTGTCAGTATGCTTTGTACATATGGCCAACAACTTAACTCCTTTGTCTTTATACTCCTCATAAAATTCTACAACATATGGCATTGACTTTTTACAATGACCGCAATCTGGTGCCCAGAAAAGTAAGACTAAATATTCGTATTCTAATTCTGATAATGTGATTTCAGAACCATCTTCTGCATACACCGTTATATCAGCTCCAGTTTTTCCGACCAATACTGGTCTGAGGTCATTGGCATTTCCAATTAACTTTTCTAAAGTTTCTTCTGCAACCCAATCTGCTTTACCCTGACTATAGTATTTATCAACCAGATGGACATAAATTGCATCCATTCCAACAATTTTTGATTTAGCGTATTTGTTCAGAAAGTTACTTAAATAGTATTGGTAAATTGGTTTTGCAGGTTCCATTTCTGAAAGTAAGTAATCAATTGATTGACTTATGGAGTCTGGATGATTTGGGGTAAGTTTTGATATGTAATAATCAATTCTTTGATTTAGAAATGGTGTCCGTAGAATCGTAGAATCTGATAAATCAATATTGTCAAAATAGTGCGCTTTATAAAATCTATATTTTTGCGTTTTTATTTCATCTTCTGTTCCAGTGAATTCTGGAATTTCTACACTAATATTTGATTTCAATAATTTGGCAGTATAACTAGATGGATAATCGCTAATTATTTTTTGTTGTTTAGATTCGACACTAGCATCTAGTTTATCTAATTTCTTCTTTAAGTTTTCAATCTTAGGATCATTTTCTTCTAGTGCATCTATTTCTTTATTTATTGCTTCTGCATCAGGTCTAATTTTACCAAGAAATGAGATATATTCTGCAAATTGCTCATTGTCATCAGATCCATTAAAATTGATATTTCCTAAGTCCGACATTTTTGTTGACAATTCAAATTCTTGATCTTCATCAATGATAAATTGGATCAAATTATTTTCTGGTAAGGTTAATAATAAGTAAAATCCATGATCCAATGTTGAATCACCATGCATTTTAAATTTACCAGGTTTCTCGGCGAATAACGTATCATGTACAAGCTGGCTTGCACCAATATAATAACCTGCAATCAGTGTGTCATTTTGATAATCTTCTATTTCAATATCAATTTTATGTTGTGCAAATATCGAAACAGAAAAAGCAAAAAGTATTACAGTAAATAATGCCTTCATAAAATGTTTTATATTTTGAATTTATTGTTTTTAAATTAAAGGAAATTTCTAATAATAATTGCTAAAACGCCATACTTTATAAAAAGATTAAGATTTAGCCAAATTTCTTTTTCCTGCTAGTAGATAAAGGACTGCCATTCTAACAGCAACTCCATTTTCTACTTGATCTAATATTATAGAATGCTCGGAATCCGCAACATCACTATCTAATTCGATCCCGCGATTTATTGGCCCTGGATGCATGATGACTATTTCATGATCCAAACGATCTAGCATTTTTTTCTTCACACCATAGTGTAAAGAATATTCTCTCAATGATGGAATATATTTTGTGTTCTGCCTTTCTAACTGTATGCGTAATACATTAGCCACATCGCACCAAGCCAAAGCTTTCTCTATGTCATACTCAATCTCTACTCCAAGTGCAGAAATGTGTTTGGGAATTAGTGTAGGCGGACCACAAACTTTGACATGTGCACCTAATTTCTTTAAGCAAAAAATATTGCTCAATGCAACTCTTGAGTGTAAAATATCTCCAACGATTACAATTTTTTTACCTTTCAAATCCCCAATTTTTTCTCTCATAGAGAACGCATCAAGCAATGCTTGTGTTGGATGTTCGTGCGTTCCATCACCAGCATTTATGATATTGACATCTACGTGATTGGAAAGAAAAAAATGAGCGCCAGGAGCAGGATGCCTCATCACCACCATGTCAACCTTCATTGACAAAATATTGTTAACGGTATCTAATAAAGTTTCCCCTTTCTTTACTGAACTTCCGGAGGCTGAAAAATTCACCACATCTGCCGATAATCTTTTCTCTGCTAATTCAAAAGATATTTTAGTCCTTGTAGAGTTTTCAAAAAATAAATTTGCTATAGTAATATCTCTTAAAGAAGGAACCTTTTTGATAGGCCGATTGATAATTTCTTTAAAATTTTCTGCGGTATTAAAAATGAGATTAATGTCGTTTTGGGTAATATATTTTATTCCCAATAAATGTTTAGTACTCATTTCTAGATTACTCATGGATTATAATTTTCTGCTGAGTAAATAAAAACTTTATCGTCATTTTCTTTTTCTGACCAACGGACTTTTACATACGCTGCATCTAAAGAGTCTACTGTAATACCTGTAAAATTTGCTTGAATAGGTAAATGCCTATTAAATCTTCTGTCTACCATTACCAATAAATCAACCCACGTAGGTCTCCCAAAATCTTGTAATGCAGATAATGCTGCCTGAATAGTACGACCTGAATATAGTACATCGTCTATTAGTATAACTTTTTTACCTTCTAAAGAAAAATCGATTTCTGTTGGAGAAACCTTTATCGGCTTTTCTCTAAGTCTATAATCGTCTCGATAAAAACTTATATCCAATTTACCGAAAGTGACTTTTTTGTTTTCGATTTCAGGTTCGATAATTTCGATCAATTTTTGACTTAAAGTAACCCCCTTTTCTTGAATACCAATAATACATGCATCTTCAAAATATTCGTATCGCTCTATCAACTGATGTGCCAAGCGATGCATGGTAAGTTTAAATCTGTCTGGAGATAATATGACTCTTCCCGCTGCCAATTATTTTTGTTGTTTCTTTTTAAACGAATCTTTTAACCCTACGGTTTTATTCAATATGATTAAATCATCAGTAGATTCTTGATCTACTGTATAATATGCTTTTCTCATAGATTGAAAATAATCTAATGGTTTTGCTTCTTTTATATATGGTTCTGCCAATGCCTTATTGTTTATTATCAACGAATCTGGATTTACAAATTCCAAATAGTCTTTGCCTTCATGAGAAGTCGGTGTTGGATCAGTAAACAATTTATCATATTCATTTAATCTTACTGGTACTCCAGCTTTTGCATCTACCCAATGGATTACTCCTTTTACTTTTATTCCGCTATTGTCGCTACCACTTTTACTAGATGGATAATATTTACATTTTACTTCTATAATATTTCCATTTTCATCTTGTTCATAAGACTCAGCCTCTATAATGTAAGCATACTTTAATCTTACGGTTTTGTTAGGTGCCAGACGAAAATATTTTTTAGGCGGATCTAACATGAAATCACTTCGCTCAATAAATATTTCTTTAGAAAAAGGAATTTCATGCGAACCGCTGTTTTCTTCTTCTGGATTATTGATTGCTGGCAGCATTTCAGATTCTCCTTCTGGATAATTTGTAATGGTTACTTTAATGGGATCAGAGACAATCATTATCCTATTGGCAATTTTATTTAACTCTGCTCTTACAAAAGATTCTAACATTTCCAATTCGACAACATTTTCTCTTTTGGCTACACCAATAGAATCGCAGAATTTTACAATTGCAGCTGGCGGATACCCTTTACGTCGCAATCCGGATATTGTGCTCATTCTTGGGTCATCCCATCCCGTAACTACCCCATCTTCTACCAGTTTTAATAATTTTCTTTTTGAGGTAATCATGTACGCGACATTTCTCCTTGCAAACTCAATCTGTCGTGAAGGGAAAATTTCTAATTTCTCAATAAACCATTCATATACTGGTCTATGATGGATAAATTCTAATGAACAAAGACTATGGGTTATTTTCTCTAACGAATCCGACTGTCCATGTGCAAAATCATACATCGGGTATAGACACCATTTATCGCCTGTTCTATGATGATGCTCATGCTTTATCCTGTAGATTAATGGATCTCGCATCAACATATTATCAGATTGCATATCTATTTTTGCCCTAAGTGTTCTACTACCGTCAGGAAATTCTCCAGCTTTCATCCTAGAAAATAAATCAAGATTTTCTTCGATACTTCTTTCTCTATATGGACTATCCTTTCCAGGAACGGTAGGTGTACCTTTCATCTCAGCGATTTCTTCTGAAGTAGAATCATCTACATACGCCAATCCCTTTTTTATTAAGTCAACAGCATATTCATATAAGGTGTCAAAATAATCAGAAGCGTACAGCTCATTGTCCCATTTAAAACCCAACCATGCGATGTCTCTTTTTATAGCGTCTACATAATCTGTTTTTTCTGTTGTTGGGTTTGTATCATCAAATCTTAAGTTGGTTTTCCCATTATATTTTTTAGCAATTGCAAAATTTAAGCAAATAGCGGTAGCATGACCAATGTGTAAAAACCCATTTGGTTCTGGCGGAAACCTAGTGTGTATGTGTTTGGGATATCTATCGTTAGCAATATCTGTCTCAATCTCTTGCTCTACGAAATTTAACGATTTATTCTGTTCTTCAGACATTCTTCTAAGATTAAATTACATTCTTTCGGGCATTTCAATACCTAAAAGATTTATTGATGATTCTAATATTTTTGCTATCTCCTTTATTAATGAAATTCTAAACCATTTTGCGGATTCAGATTCTGCACCAATTATTCTAAAGTCATGATGAAATTTATGATATTGTTTTGCCAATCCATAAACATATTGTGCTACGATGGATGGATCATATTCGCTTGCGGCGTTGCTAATCACGTCAGGATAATTAGCCATTGTTCTTAACAAATGGATTTCGTCTGTATTCAAAATATAATCGCCATAATCCGATGCTCCTTCATTCTCATCTATCTTTCTCAGTATAGATTGGATTCTAACAAATGCATTTTGAATATATGGTCCTGTTGTACCTTGCATGTCGACAGACTCTTTAGGATCAAAAGTCATTCGACGCGTCGCACCGACTTTTAGAATCTGAAATTTCAATGCTGCCAATCCAATTTTTCTATAAATTTCGCTTTTACTTTCATCATTTAATTCATTCAAAACAGCGCTGTCTTTTGCAGCATATGCAGCTTCCGTTATCACTTCTTTTATTAAGTCATCTGCATCTACTACCGTACCTTCTCGAGATTTCATTTTCCCTTCAGGTAAATCTACCATTCCATAAGACAAGTGATGCAATCCATCTGCATACGGTTCTCCTAATCTTTTTAAAATTTCAAACAATACTTTAAAATGATAATTCTGTTCATCACCTACGACATAGACCATTTTATTAACATTAAAATCTTGATATCGTTGCATAGCAGTGCCAATATCTTGAGTCATGTAAACAGCCGTTCCATCGCTACGTAAAAGTATTTTTTTATCCAAGCCCGCATCTTCCAAATCCACCCATATACTACCATCTTCTAATTTATAGTATAGCGACTTTTCTAGTCCTTGGTTTACAACATCTCTTCCTAATTTGTAAGTGTCAGATTCGTAATACAGTTTTGTAAAAGCTACACCTAATGCGTCATAAGTTACGTTAAATCCATCATATACCCATCCATTAAGTTTCTTCCAAAGTGCGACTGTTTCGGCATCATCTGCTTCCCATTTTTTCAACAAGCTACTCGTAGCTTTGCCAATTTTACTAAAGGAATTAAAATATTGATTTTTATAATTGTTAAAAAATGCTTCATCACTTTGGCCGTCCTTGATGTTATTGATTAATACTTCTTTTGCTTCATCAGAAGATTGCCAACTTTGATATTCTTCGCGAAATTTCTTGTCAAAAAGTACGTAGTATTTACCTACAAAATGATCACCTTTTGTATTACTTGATTCGGGAGTTTCTCCATTTCCATATTCTTGCCAAGCATACATAGATTTACATACTGCAATTCCTCTATCGTTTACGATTTGGGTTCTGATAACATCATATCCTTCTGCTTCATAAATTTCAGCGCAACTATGTCCCAGTAAAATATTTCTTATGTGCCCTAAGTGGAGCGGTTTGTTTGTATTGGGAGAAGAATATTCTATCAGGATTTTTTCACCATTCTTAGGTTTGTGTCCAAAACTATCTGCATCATTTATTCCTAAAAGTATATTATGCCAATAGCTGTTGGATAAGCTCAAATTCAGAAATCCACTAACAATCCCATAGCTCTTTACAAAATCATGATTTTCTTGTAAATAGTCTCCGATCTTGGTTCCAATTTCTTGTGGACTTTGTTTTAATCTTTTTACATAAGGGAAAAGTACTATTGTGTACTCACCATCAAATTCCTTTTTTGTAAAATTAATCAATATAGAATCTGGAGATTCTTCTAGCTCGTAACAATTTCTCAATGCCTCGACAGTCTTGGCTTGCAGACTTTTTATAATGTGTAATTCTTCCATTGCTTTGCAAAAATACGCATTTGCTTACTGTTTAAAAAAGCTAAATTGACTCTGTCCATAATTTCTTTGTTCTGAGAACTGTGGAAAGTGGTCCAACGAGTGTAAATTATCATGTTCTATTACTAAAATACCTTCAGGATTTAATAAATTATTATCAAAAATCAATTTAGGAATATCAGGCACAGTACTTAAAGCGTAAGGTGGGTCTGCAAAAATTAAATCAAAAGTAGATTTTGTTGCGTCTAAATATTTGAAAACATCAGATTGAATAATGTTAATTTTATTTTCAATTTTAAATTTTATTGCAACGTCTTTAACAAATTTTAAGGCAGGTTTAAATTTATCTACATAAGTTGCATCTGTACAACCTCTAGAAATACATTCAAAACAATGAGCTCCTGTACCTCCAAATAAATCTAAAAATTTGATTTCTGTATAATCTATTCTATTAAGTAAGATATTGTGTAATGCCTCTTTAGCAAAATCAGTTGTGGGTCTTGTAGGCCAATTTTTAGCTGGGGGACTATAACGCAATCCTCTTAGTTCACCGCCAGTTATCCGCATTCTTTTGCCCCCATAAAAGGTAAGAAAAAGTGTTCTGGAAAATCAATGGTATCAACTTCATATTTTTCACTGAAATAGGTACTCAAATTTGGAACATAAGTAGTCAAATGTTGAAATAAAGCTGATTTTTTATCCACTGGTCCTCCGACTTGAACTGCTACATTTTCATCTTCAAAAAATTGGCTTCTTACTAACAAAATATAGTATAGGAAGTCATTCTTATCTGAACATTCATATTGATTATAGAAGTGGAAACTTCCATCTTTTTGAACAACAATATGAATTGAATCTTCAATTATAAAACATAAAATTACATCTTGAACCTTCCTCACTAAATTTGCCATTGCAGAGGAAATATGAAAGTAGTCTACATGCTCAAAGATATTATCTATTACTTCTTTTGAACTTTGGTTTAGGTAATAAAGACTGAATATCTTTTTCTCTCTAAATTTTTCAAATTTTTGCACAGCATTACTCACCCAATTGGGTAAGACTATACCTGCAAAATAAGTATCAAAATGATTTAGATCAAAATTATTGTAACCAACATGAATACATGGAAGATTCAAAGAAAGGAAATTAACATCTTTAATTTCCTTTCTTTGGAGCTCGCGCATTTTTACTTTAGCATTTATTTCGTTACTGCTAAACGGAAAGGTATCTACTTGTACAATATTCTTACCGTTCCACAAAGCGAAGTAGATATTTCCTCCAAAAACTAATGCAGAAACTTCAAATTTAGCTTCAGCATCGTTTGGTAAATTGCTAAATGTAAAATCAAGTTTTACCAATTACCTGCTAGCGTCGGTTTTGTCATGTCACCAATCTTTAAAGAAGCTTTAGGATTATAAGAATTGTCAAATTTCTTAAATCGAGGGCTTGAGAAAGTCTCGCCCATAAAATCTTCATATCTTGTAGCTACTTCTACAACTGGAACATTTACAGACTGATAAGTGATGGTATCGGCATCCATACTAAAAACTTTACCATCACCAAATGGAACATATTTTAGTGAATCAAGATTAAAACCTAATGCTTTAATCGAATCAATTGCCATGCTGTAAGTCACTGTTTTTATAAATTCAGTTGTTGGATCATCGGGATCACCTTCAATTTTTACAGTTGGAATACTGTCATAAGTCAAAACCATGGCTAATGAATCAAAGTTTGGTGCAAAACCACCCTTTATTTCTTTAAAAATTTCCTGACACGATCTGATTTTTTCCAATTTGCCTGTAACTATATCTTTCCTTTTTACTTTTTCAGCTTGGAAAGTAATTGGTTCTTGTATGTTGATAATCAACGAGTAAGCTAAAAATATAATAATAGCTACTAAAATTAGACTTATAATCCACCTCATTTTCTTAATTGGTTTTAGTTATTTGATGCAAAAAATAAATTTTTTGGCGTATCACAATAATAATATTTTTTCTGTAGATTCATTTTATGCAATTCAATAAATATTTATACTTGTCTCAAAAATGATAAAAAATCCTTATATATTATCTATAGAATCATCGTGTGATGATACATCCGCAGCAGTATTGCAAGGTAACAAAGTGTTGAGTAATGTTGTTTTTACACAAATAGCACACAAAGAATATGGAGGTGTTATACCTGAACTTGCTTCCAGAGAACACATTCAGAAAATAATTCCAGTTGTAAATGAGGCGATTTCTAAAGCAGAAATAAAAAAGTCTGATTTATCCGCGATTGCTGTGACCCAAGGTCCCGGCTTATTAGGAAGTCTTATTGTCGGGGTTTCTTTTGCCAAATCTTTAGCGCAAAGTCTGTCTATTCCAATAATTAGTGTAAACCATATGCATGCTCACGTATTGGCAAATTTTAGTTCGGAACCTTATCCCGAATTCCCATTTTTGTGCCTTACTGTATCTGGTGGACATACGCAATTGGTAAAAGTTAATGACTATACTGACATGGAGATTATTGGACAAACCATTGATGATGCAGCAGGAGAAGCCTTTGATAAAGCGGGGAAGATGCTTGGCTTACCATATCCAGCTGGTCCAGAAATAGATAGAAACGCTAAAAATGGAAATCCAAAATTTGAATTTTCTAAGGCCAAAGTAGACAAATACGCATTTAGCTTTAGCGGTTTTAAAACTTCTGTGCTATACTTCCTTAGAGATCAAATAAAACAAAATGAAAACTTCATTGAACAAAACCTTCCAGACTTATGTGCTTCAATACAAAAAAATATATGCGATGTCTTGATTGAAAAAACTGAAAAAGCTGCTATTGAGTATAAAATCAATACATTAGCATTGGCAGGTGGTGTTTCTGCAAATTCTCAATTAAGATCTGATTTTCAAACAATGTGCAAAAAAAATAACTGGAATTGTCATATCCCAGCATTTCAATATTGTACGGATAATGCAGGTATGATTGGATTGGCAGCTTATTACAAATATAAAGCTGGAATATTCGACCAATTGGACTTGGTACCTGATCCAAGATTATCCTTCCAATCATAAGTTTTATTCACATTTAAAACTAATATTGAATTTTAAACCTGCTTATTTAAGTTGAGTGATGACTTACTAGTTTATCCTGTTGCAAGCATTCCTTTCAACCTATTAAATCCTTTGAGAATAAAGTAAAATAGATTGGTTTTAGGATGATAAAGTATCATCACCTTTAGAAGAATCCAAATTAATTTCAAACATAAATTTGAGTTTACTCCATTTTCTATAAAGAAATAAATAAAAAGAATCGTATCTTGCCAACTATTAAAACGCTGTTTCACTATATAAAACGCCATTGATTTTACTAATCCATAATTCTTATTCACCCTAATGAATGAATTAAAAAATTCGGTTCAAAAAACATTCGCTATTTTAGAATATTTTACTGTTCAAAAACAAGAATGGGGCGTTACAGAATTGGCAAATGAAATTGGTTCTAACAAAAGCACAGTTTTTCGCTTCTTATCGCAATTAAATGATATTGGTGTACTAGATAAAAACGAAAACTCTGAAAAATATAAGTTGGGACTAAAACTTTATGAACTGGGTAATAGAGTTGAGCTTAGAAATGCTTTTGTTTTAAAAACACATCCTGAATTGCATAAAGTTGCAGATGAAATTACTGAAACAGTAAATATAGCTGTTCTAAAAAATCAACAAGTATTTTACATCGACAAATTAGAAAGCCCTCAAGGTTTAAAAACCAGTAGCCAAATTGGAAGCTATAATCCAGCTCATGCCACAGCTTTAGGAAAAGTGCTATTGGCAAATCTTACAGAACAAAAAATAAAGGCAATACTAGAAAAATCTCAAAGAAATAATAAATTAGAAAAGTATACCAATAATACCATAACTTGTAAAACACAATTGATCAAAGAATTAAATAATATTCATATGCTTGGATATGCTATCGATAAAGAAGAATTAGAAGAAGGATTGATCTGTGTTGCTATTCCAATATTTAATCAGAAAAATGAAGTAGTAGCAAGTTTAAGTGCATCTGGGCCCGCAAGTAGATTTAAAGAATCGAAAGTAAAATCTTACGTTCAAACTTTACAAAAAGGAGCTGATGCGATAAAGCAAAAAATTGGAAATTTTCAAATTTTATAAATCAATTAAAATTTAAACTATGTCACAATTACCACCAGCAATTAATTTTAAAAAATGGATAGATGATAATAGACACCTACTCAAACCGCCAGTCGGAAATAAAGCCATTTACAATGACGATTATATCGTAATGGTTGTAGGAGGACCTAACGCTAGAAAAGATTATCATTTAAATCAAACACCAGAATTCTTTTATCAAGTAGAAGGAGACATTGTGTTAAAAATAATGGAAAACGGAGAACCTAGAGACATTCACATCAAAGAAGGTGAAGTATTTTATCTTCCCCCTAACATTCCGCATTCACCTCAGAGAGGAGCAAATACTGTTGGTCTTGTTATAGAACAAAAAAGAGCTGATGGAATGGAAGATGGTTTAGCATGGTTCTGCGAATCTTGTAATGCAAAGCTACACCAAGAACCTTTTACATTGATCAATATCGAAAAAGATATGCCAGTAATTTTTGATAAATATTATTCTAATAAAGAACTGAGAACATGTGATTCTTGCGGTACAGAAATGCAAGCTCCAAAATAAATCATACTGTAAAAATCAACATACTTGATGAATCAATTTCGCATTAATGGTCACTCTCATTTATTACCTTACCCAGAGGATATTCCTCAATACTTAAAGGATAGAGAAATTTTTTGGGTTGATGACGATAGAGAGTATATGCTCCAAAAAAATTGGAAAAGACCCATAACAGATTCTAGTTTTTTTCTTAACGAAAAATTAGAATGGATGGAACGTAACAAAATAGATCATGCTGTAGTACTGAACCTTTCTCAATTATATGGGAATGGTCTAACTATTGAAGATATGAGATATGCACTCCGTTTTCAAAATGACTTTAATGCAAAAGTACAACAAGATCATCCAACTAAATTTACTTGTGGTTTTGTAGTTCACGCTGGATTTATTGAAGGAGCTTGTTGGGAAATAGAAAGATGCGTAGAAGAGCTAGGAATGCAGGTATTGTGTTTACCTACACACTATATGAATACCGCTGGAAAATGGAAAGGCATTTTTGATGGTGGAACGGAACCCATTTTTGAACTAGCAAATAAATATAAACTTGCAGTCGAAATTCATCCGTACGATGGAGATAAAATGATCCAACTGGAAAATACTGCTTGGCGCTTTCACTTAGTGTGGATGATAGCGCAATGTGCAGATGCATATCACTTTTATACGCTAAATGCATTGTATGAAAAATATCCCGATATGCGTGTATGTTTTGCTCATGGAGGACAACTCAATCATTTAAATATAGGTCGAAGAACGCAAGGCTTTGATGGTCGACCAGATTTGTTTAAAGGAAAAGAAAGACCAAGGAAAGCAATAGGTCAAAAAAACATCTTTTTCGACACTTTGGTTCATGACACCATATCTTTAGAACTAATGATAAAAAGACAAAAAGGAACAGATCAAATCCTTATGGGATTGGACGACCCATACCCATTGGGTGAGATGGAATGCGAAGCACAATCCTCATATCCAGGAAAAATACTTGACCTAGCTTTAGACGAAAATATAATTACAAAAAAACAACATGATGAAATATGGTCAGACAATGTACTAAGTTGGCTTTGTGGCAATGACCAAGAAAAATTTAAACGTAGAATAAATTACAAAAAAGAAAAATAATGTTAAGCCAAACATTTGAAAACAATATTGCTTTTGCAAAAAAAATGGATGCTGAAGATGAACTAAATGCTTATAGATCTAAATTTCATATTCCTTTAAAATCAGAGGGAAAACCATACGTTTATCTTTGCGGAAATTCTCTAGGATTACAACCTAAAACTACAGAAGAAAATATCTTACAAGAATTAAAAGATTGGAAAAATTTAGGTGTGGAAGGACATTTTCATGCAAAGAATCCATGGCTACCTTATCATGAATTTTTAACGGATGCAATGGCAAAAGTTGTCGGTGCAAAACCAATCGAGGTCGTGGTTATGAATACGCTGACTGTCAACTTACATTTGATGATGGTATCTTTCTATCAACCAACATCAAAAAGAAATAAGATTATCATAGAAGCTGATGCATTCCCTTCAGATAAATATGCAGTGGAATCACAAATAAAATTTCATGGCCTAAATCCAAAAGATTGTCTTATTGAATTAAAAGCACGAGAAGGAGAATCCTGCTTAAGAGAAGAAGATATTTTATCACGTATTGACCAGGAAGGTGAAACTGTCGCTCTAGTGATGCTAGGAAATACAAATTACTATACAGGACAGTTTTTTGATATGAAAAAAATCACAGATTGTGGTCATAAAAATGGTGCTAAGGTAGGTTTTGACTGTGCGCATGGTGCTGGTAATGTAGAATTGAACTTACATGATTCCGGATGTGACTTTGCTGTTTGGTGCAACTACAAATACCTTAATTCTGGACCAGGAAGTTTAGGAGGAGCATTCGTCCATGAGCGGCATGCGCACAACAAAGAACTTCCTCGATTTACAGGATGGTGGGGACACAATAAAGAAACTAGATTTAAGATGCGAGATGCCTTTGATCCCATTCCTGGAATAGAAGCATGGCAATTGAGTAACCCTCCAATATTGTCAATGGTCGCAGTATGGTCATCTTTAAAATTATTTGACGAAGTAGGAATGAAAAAACTAAGAAAAAAAGCGACTTCACTAACAGCTTACTTAGAATATTTAGTCAATACTTTAGGCGATGAAGTTATTAAAATTATCACGCCATCTGATCCTAATCAAAGAGGATCTCAACTATCTATACAAGTAAAAAATGCAGATAAAAAAATGTTTGATATCATCACAGAAGCTGGAGTAATTGCTGACTGGAGAGAACCCGATGTAATAAGAGTAGCGCCTGTTGCAATGTATAATTCTTATGAGGATGTTTTTAATTTTTACTCCATTCTTAAATCAGCATTAAAGTTTAAATAACGTGAATAACGATAAAAAAATAATCATAATTGGTGCAGGATTGTGTGGATGTTTACTGGCTATAAGACTGGCCCAAAGAGGATTTAAAATTGCATTATATGAAAAGCGCGCTGATATGCGTATGACAGAAATGCAAGCAGGCAGATCAATAAATCTGGCATTATCCAACCGAGGGTTAATGGCCTTAAATATTGCGGGGCTAAAAGAGAAAGTATTGGAAAATACCATCCCAATGAAAGGAAGATTAATTCATCCGTTAGGTGGAGAACCCTTTTTATCTCACTACAGTGGAAGACCAAATGATTATATAAATTCTGTATCAAGATCTGGATTGAATATCTTACTATTAGATGAAATTGATAAACTTGAAAATATAAGAATTCAATTTGAAAGTCCTATCACAAAGGTCAACATTAAAGAAGCTAAGATAGAATATCAAAACAATGACTCTACACAACATGACCAAGGAAGTATTGTGATTGGTACTGATGGAGCTGGCTCTGTGGTGCGCAGAAGTATGATGGCGCATACAGGTGAGTTACTGTTCAATTATTCTCAAGATTTTTTAAGGCATGGTTATAAAGAATTGAGTATTGACCCAACTAATGAAGGTGGTTGGAAAATAGAAAAAGAAGCGTTACATATTTGGCCTAGAGGAGAATTTATGATAATTGCTTTGCCAAATTTGGACGGCAGTTTTACCTTAACCATGTTTCATCCTTTCGAAACAAAAATTGGATTTAATCAACTTGATTCAAAAGAAAAAGTAGCGCAATTCTTTAATGAATACTACCCTACTTTGCTCCCATATATCCCAAATTATGTAAACGAATATTTTGATAATCCAGTCGGTAATTTAGGAACAATAAAGTGCTTCCCATGGCAAGCATTTGGAAAGTCATTAATTATGGGTGATGCATCGCATGCTATCGTACCGTTCTATGGGCAAGGCATGAATGCATCTTTAGAAGATGTACGCATATTCGATGAATTATTAGATAAACATGGTGATCAATGGAATATGCTTTTTAATGAATTTCAGGAAAGAAGAAAACAAAATGCAGATGCAATCGCAGACTTAGCTATTGATAACTTTTATGAGATGAGAGACAAAGTTGGTGATCAAGCTTTTATGCGAAAACGAAAAATAGAAATGCAACTGGAGCAACAATTTTCAGATTACTATTCTAAATATTCTTTGGTAACTTTTAAACCCGAGCTTCCTTATTATAATGCTATGCGCTTAGGAAGAAAACAAGATGAGCTGTTATTAAAAATGTGCAGCGAGAACAATTATGATCAGATTCCGCTAGAGGAATACTACAAACAATTAAAACAATTATCAGTATAAATATAACTCAAATAATAGGTCAATGCAAAGCAAAACACTAACACATAAAGCCAAACCGTTAGGCAATTATCCACACGTCAAACGAGTTGGAGATTTTATCTATGTTTCTGGAACAAGTAGCAGAAAAAAAGACAATACGCATATCGGGGCAACTCAAGATGAAAATGGTAATTGGGAACTAGATATAAAAGCACAGACTAAAGCAGTTATAGAAAATATTGGAGAATTATTAAAAGGAATAGATGCTGACCTTTCTAATGTGATTGACATAACAACCTTCCTAGTTGATATGAAAGATTTTAAAGCTTACAACGAAGTGTATGGCACCTTCTTTGATGGAAATACTGGACCTACACGGACTACCGTTGCAGTACATCAACTACCACACCCCAACTTACTAATTGAAATTAAAGCAGTTGCTTATTTACCTATTAACCAATAATCAAAGATGCAAAAATTAAGTAATTATATCGATGGAAAACTGGTCGCACCGAAAAGTAAAAAGTACATTGATTTGTTTAATCCTGCCAAAGGTAGTGTCTATGCGCAAGTGCCAAACTCCTCTATGAAAGATGTAGATATTGCTTTAAAAGCAGCATCAAAAGCATTTCCAAATTGGGCAAATACCTCAATAAATAGAAGGGCCAAGATACTTAATAAAATTGCTGATCTAATCATGGCGAATCTAGATCGTTTAGCAAAAGCTGAATCAAAAGATAATGGCAAACCAGTATCATTAGCAAAAGCAGTTGACATACCAAGGTCTGCTGCAAATTTTAGATTCTTTGCTCATGCTATTACTCAGTTTTCATCAGAATCTCATGAGATGACAGATGCAATAAA
Source organism: Saprospiraceae bacterium (assembly GCA_020630525.1). Lineage (GTDB taxonomy): Bacteria > Bacteroidota > Bacteroidia > Chitinophagales > Saprospiraceae > JAHDBF01. Next base: position 7,278 of record JAHDBF010000015.1, on the reverse strand, counting down.
TTACACTTTACGTCAACCAATTGGTGTGGTAGGAACAATATCTCCATGGAATCTTCCATTATATTTATTCACTTGGAAAATTGCTCCAGCATTAGCAGCTGGTAATACCGTTATCGCTAAACCATCAGAAGTTACACCAATGACTGCTTTCTTGCTATCAGAAATTTGTATAGAAGCAGGATTGCCAAAAGGCGTATTAAATATTGTTCATGGAGATGGGATCAATGTTGGTGCAGAAATGAGCAAGCATCCTAAAATTAAAGCAATTTCTTTTACAGGAAGTACTAGAGTTGGCCAAGAAATTGCTAAAGTCGCTGCGCCAATGTTTAAGAAACTTTCATTAGAAATGGGAGGAAAAAATCCTAATATTATTTTTGCAGATTGCAATTATGAAAAGATGTTGGATACGACTATACGTTCGTCATTCGCCAACCAAGGGCAAATCTGTTTATGTGGATCAAGGATCTTTGTCGAAAAATCAATTTTCAATAAGTTTAAGAAAGATTTTGTTGCAAAAGTAAATAAACTTATTGTCGGACCACCAAATAAAAAAACTACAAACATAGGTGCAATCGTTTCTAAACCTCACTATGAAAAAGTACTTTCATATATCGAACTCGCAAAAAAAGAAGGAGGAAAAATACTCACGGGAGGAAAATCTATTCACCCAAAAGGACATGAAAATGGCTGGTATATCGCACCAACAATCATTGAGGGATTAGACTATAATTGTAGAACGAATCAAGAAGAAATTTTTGGACCAGTAGTTACCATTATGCCATTTACGACCGAAGAAGAGGTTTTGACTTTTGCCAACAGCACTGAATATGGTCTTGCTTCCACTATTTGGACAGAAAATATCAGTAGAGCCAATAGAATGGCAAAGCAAATTCATTCTGGAATTGTGTGGATAAACACTTGGATGATGAGAGATTTGAGAACACCATTTGGGGGTGTCAAAAATTCAGGTGTCGGCAGAGAAGGCGGATTTGAAGCATTGCGCTTTTTTACTGAACCAAAAAACGTATGTATTCAATTTTAATTTGTTATATTTGAATTAATTCCATTATTAAGTCTGAGATAAAGTCATTAAAATCATGCATTTTCTATGCTGGTTTTCACGAACAACAAAAGATTTTATTAAATGTTATATCTGATAAATTCAGGTCTACTAAAGCATATTTTAAAAAAAAAAATTAGTTTTAGGCTTAATCTAAATGTGTCAGATAATGAGCATTTATAATTTATTTTTTGAAACAATAAAAAAACTAGATTATATTAATGGTTAATTATACGCACATACCTCTTTGCTATAGTTCTCTCACTCTGATATAAGTTAACTTACTAAATTATATGAAGCAATTATCATATCAAATTTGCTATTGGATGATATGCAGTTTTTGTTTATCTATTCCATCAATACAAGCTCAGATCTATCTTGACCACTTTGGTACTGGAAACAATGTTGGTGTAAAAGTTTCGTCCAGCTCAGAACAAGGAATAGATCAAGCAGATCAAACATTAAATGGAACTGGTAACTACCCTGACCTCACAGGTGCATCTCGATTTATGTCGCAAGCTACTTTTGGTGCTAGTTATGAGGAAATCGAAGCAATTACACAGATCGGTATGAATGCTTGGATTGACCAGCAGATAGCCATCCCTTATAGCTCATACTTGACAACTTATCAAAATATATATGATGAGGTTTCTACAATGATTCAAACCATTCATCCTGGGAATACAGATTTACTTGATAGAAAGAGAGACTACTTGATGTATACTTTTTATGAGAAATTATTTAAAGACACTGATATTCTGAGACAAAAAATGGCTTTTGCATTAAGCCAAATATTAGTTAGCTCTATTAATAATGGTGAATTGGATGGTAGAGGCAGAGCAATGGCTAGTTACTATGATGTATTATATCAAGGTGCATTTGACAACTTTAGAACTTTGTTAGAAAATGTTAGCTTACATCCTGCAATGGGCATTTACTTAAGTCATTTTAAAAATGCAAAAGCTGACCCAGATGCTGGCACACTTCCAGACGAAAACTTTGCAAGAGAAATTATGCAACTTTTTTCCATTGGGTTATTTGAATTAAATATCGACGGAACATATAAGCTTGATGGTAATGGCGAAAGAATTTCAACTTATGATATTATTGACATACAAGAATTATCAAGAATATTCACAGGACTATCCGGTGGTGATTGGGACTTAGTCCTGAATCCTCAAAATGAAGGCACTCCATTGGTCTTTCATAAGAACTTTAACCATTACGATCTTACTGTACCAATGGTAATGTATGAAGAATATCATGATACAGAACCTAAAACATTAATAGATGGTACTACAACTCCAGCAAACCAATCAGGAATGGCTGATATTCAACAAGCAATAGATGCTTTATTCAATCATGAAAATGTAGGTCCATTTATTAGCAAAAGATTAATTCAACAGTTGGTAAAATCAAACCCAACGAAACAATATATCAAAAGAGTAGCAACAATATTTAATGATAACGGACAGGGTATCCGCGGCGATCTATCTGCAGTTCTTAGAGCAATTCTATTAGACCCAGAAGCAAGAGAATGTGAATGGATCGACAATGAAAAATCAGGAAAATTAAAACAACCTTTAGAGAAATGGACAAGCCTGTTTAGTGCATTTGACATTAGCAGCCCTTCAGGCAAATTATGGTTTAGAGATTTCCAACTTATTTATGATAAAGTCGAACAATCATTTTTAGCAGCACCTTCCGTATTTAATTTCTTCTCTCCATTTTACGCTGAAGACAATTATGTTTCTCCTAATGAAATGGTTTCACCTGAATTTGAAATTTTGCATTCAGTGTCTGCAATCCACTACTTAAACACCATGGAAAACGCAATTAAAAATAAACCATTTCCAAATAGAACGGCAGTTCATCCAGACTTTCCTAGATTAAATAACAACAATGATGATGATCCAATATTAGACTTTAGTGATGAGATAGCAATCTATGAAACAGCAGGATTGAATCCTTTAATTGAGAGGTTAGATATTATTGTTTGCCAAGGTCAATTGTCTTCAGAAATAAAAAGCATTATTGAAGAGACACTCAATCAATATATCGCTAATCAAAACAATTATACTTCAGAAGATGTAGTTCACGATGCGCTATATTTTATTACAGCATCCGCAGACTTCAATATTTTAAAATAGTTGCCTGCTTATTACATCATAATTAATTAGAATAGAAAATGTCAGATCATAAACATACAAGAAGAGAATTTTTAGGCCAGATTTCAATGGGTTGTGCTTCATTGGGTGTAACATCCTTATACTCAGGAATTACCAATCTAGGATTAATGGGTGCGGCAGCAGCAGCAAACAGAAAAGTTTACACGCAGTCAAATGGATACAAAGCTTTAGTGTGTATAATGTTGTCAGGAGGTAATGACAGTTATAATATGCTGGTTCCAAAAGGAGCAAGTGAATATGCCGACTACGCTGCTTCAAGAACAAACTTAGCACTTGCACAGAATAGTCTATTAGATATAAATCCGACTAATGTTAGCGGTATGGAATTTGGAATTCATCCTAGCTTAACCAATATTCAGTCACTATTTAATAATGGCAATGCAGCCTTTGTGGCTAATGTTGGTGCATTGGTACAGCCTACTACCCTTTCACAATTTCAAAGTGGAACCAACTTACCAGCGAATCTCTTTTCTCATGCTGATCAAAGAACACATTGGCAAACTTCAGTGCCACAGGATACTTCGTCATTAGGTTGGGGAGGAAGGCTTGGAGATATACTGTATACAAACAATGCTAATCAGAATATATCCATGAATATTTCTTTAGATGGAATAAATATTTTTCAACGTGGAAATGTGGTCAAAGAATATGCAATAAGTTTTAAAGATACGGGAAGTGTATTATTAAATGGAGCAACAAATGATAACTTTTATAACACGCTAAAAAGACAAACCCTCGATAATATCCTAGATAAAACTTATAATAATATTTTAGAAACAGCATATGCAAATACCATATCAGATTCTAATAGCAATTCATTAGAATTTAGTTCTGCGATAGCTAGTGGGATGACAATCAATACTCCATTCAATGAAGATAAATTATCGCAAAAATTATTAATGGTCGCAAAAACAATCGCCGCAAGAAATGCACTCGGCGTATCTAATCAAACTTTTTTTGTAAATTTTAGCGGCTTCGATACACATGATAATTTCTTAGTAGAACATGAGGTATTGATGGCAGAGCTAGACGCTGCCATAGGATCTTTCAATGCTGCAATGATCGAACTAGGAGTACATAGTGACGTGACCACTTTTACGATGTCTGATTTTGCACGAAAATTAATTTCTAATGGAGATGGGGCTGATCATGCATGGGGCGGGCACGCAATGGTAGTAGGCGGCCCAGTAAATGGTCAAAAAATTTATGGTCAATTTCCAGAACTATTTTTAGGCAATGCTATTGATACTGGTGGCGGAAGATTAATACCTACTACCTCTTGTGATGAATATTTTGCTGAACTTGCATTGTGGTTTGGCGCATCCTCTTCGGATTTATATCAGATTCTTCCTAACATAAATAACTTTTGGACACCAACACCAGCAGGTGGACCATTAGGTATGTTTAATGTCTAATTTTTACAACTTCTAGAATTAAATAAAACATGAAAAAACATATATTATTTATAATATTCACAATAGGAATTTTCTGGCTAAACGCGCAATGTGTTGACAATGGAAACTACTGGAATGAGAGCTGGACATCGTGTTCAACATCTAGTAACCCTAACAGTATGCGTGGCAATACTCATTGGATTTTATACGAATTTCAAGAACCACAATATATAGACTCGAGTTATGTATGGAATGCAAATCGTAGTGGAGAAAGTGCAATGGGCGCTAAAGATGTTGTAATAGATTATTCCGTAGATGGAACTAGCTGGATTGAGTTGGGACAATACATATTCCCACAAGCAAATGAAAGCGTAAATTATACTGGTTTTCAAGGACCAAGGTTTAATGGTGCTTTCATTCATAAAATATTAATTACCGTTATTAATACTCATGATGGAGGAGATTGTGCTTCCTTAGCTGAAATGCAATTCAAAATTGACCAAACAGCTTGTTACGGGACTATGGATATCTGTGGTACTTGCAATGGCCCAGGAGAATTAACTTGGTATATTGATGTAGACGGTGATGGATTAGGAAATACAAATTCATCAATAAATGCTTGCACACAACCTACTGGTTATGTTGCTAATAATTCTGATGAATGCGATAACGGATATCTGGGTTGGTCAGACATGAATTTACTTTTTGAAAATAATGGATGCTTGAATTGTCACGGAGCTGGAGCGGCAAGCGGATTGGATTTAAGAACATATGAAAGCACTTCTTTAGGTGGAAATATATGTGGCACCAATTTATTAACTGGAACAACATTAGTAGATATAATTACTATTGATGGGTATGATGCATGTGGAACGCCCATTACATTGCCAGCAATGAATGCCAGAACAGGAAATCAATTTGACGCCACAGAGTTGGCAACATTGCAAGCTTGGATAAATGGCAATGCTCCTGAAAATTGCGCAGACTTTTGTCCCATCGACTATAATGTAAATACGACATACAACAATGGAGCTATAATAGAATTAAAGACAAGTAACCAAATATCTGCTCAAAATATTCTGGAACCTGGTAGTGATGTGATTTATGATGCAGGCACCCAAGTAAATTTAGAATCAGGATTCGAAGCTAAACTTGGTGCAAAAGCTCATATTAAAGTTGATGGCTGCAACAATAATTCTAGTGTAAACAAGGATAATAACACGAGCAAAAATTAATTATTGAAGACAAACTATTATCCAAATTAACGACATTTAATAGAGCAAAGAATTATCCGTACTTTTGTCGTATGACATTTGATGATTTTAATCTGAACAAAGGATTGGTCAATGCCCTATCAGACTTAGGCTTGAAAAATCCAACTGCGATACAGCAAAAAACCTTTAAGCCTATTATGGCTGGCAATGACATTGTTGGTGTTGCACAAACAGGTACAGGAAAAACTTATGCCTATCTCTTGCCCACAATTAGAATGTGGCAATTTACCAAATCTCCGATGCCACAAATTCTGATCATGGTTCCAACAAGAGAATTGGTCAGTCAAGTAGTTGTAGAAGCTAAGAAATTAACTACTTACATGAATATAGTAACTATAGGTGTATATGGTGGAACTAATATCAAGACGCATATTGCTGAAGTTATGGCTGGTTGCGACATTATTGTAGGTACTCCCGGCAGGTTACTTGACTTAATGCTAAAAGGTGTGTTAAAAACCAAAGGCATTAAAAAATTAATCATAGATGAAGTAGATGAAATGCTGAATTTAGGCTTCCGAACTCAATTAAACAATATCATTGAATATATTCCCATAAAAAGACAGAACTTAATGTTCTCAGCAACTATGCCTGCGGAAGTAGAAAAACTGATAAAAGTATATACTGATTATTACGAAAAAATTGAAACTGCGCCTTCTGGAGCACCTTTAGAAAATATAGAACAATATGCTTACAAAGCAAAAAATTTCAATACAAAAGCAAATCTGTTACAATTACTTTTAGAAGAAAATCAAGACATGTCAAAAGTGTTGATATTCGCAAGTACAAAAAAATTAGCAGATGCATTATATGAACGGATGCAACCTCACTATCCAGAACAATGTGGCGTCATCCATTCCTCCAAATCGCAAAACAATAGATTCAATACTGTAAGAGAATTTGAAGATGGGACTTATCGCTTTATCATCGCAACAGACATTATCGCTAGAGGATTAGATGTCTCTAATGTAACACATGTAATAAATTTTGGACTTTCAGAAAATATTGAAAACTATATTCACAGAATTGGTAGAACAGGCCGTGCTGAGAAAAAAGGAATCGCCATATCATTTATTGCTGAAGAAGAAATGGAGATTCAAAAAAGCATTGAAGCTTTAATGAATATGGAAATTAAAATGCTCCAACAACCAGAAAATCTAGAAATTACCGATGAGTTAATCCAACTAGAAATTCCAGTGGAACACGTTCCTTTCAACAATCTCAAAATCAAAAAATTCAAACCAAGTGGCCCTGCTTTTCACGAAAAGAAAGCTAAAAATCAAAAAGAAAACAACAAGATTGATTACGAATCAAAGATGAAAAAGAAATATAAAAAGCAGTATCGTAGTAAGAAGAGTCGGTAA
>JAHDBF010000169.1 GCA_020630525.1 Saprospiraceae bacterium | reverse complement strand
TGCGGAACTTTATTCTTACTTAATTCGATTAATAAACTGAGGTTTTTTTACACTCGATATTGAGTATATTCTCACAAACAAAAAATATTAATGACAAATTTAATTAACGAAGTAAACAGACATCTTTCTGACGATGTAATCATTCAATTATCAAAACAATTGGGTGCTCAAGATCCTAATATGGTTAAACGAGCTACCCAAGGTGTAAGCGAACTTTTATTAAGTGCCATATCAAAAAATGCAACTCATCAAGAAAGAGGTGGTGGATTATTTGGAGCAATAGAAAAAGATCACGATGGTGGTATATTAGGAGATTTATTGGGTGTTTTTACAGGAAAGCAACAAGTGAATAATCCAAAAACAATGAATGGATCTGGTATCGTAAATCACTTGCTTGGTAATCGACAGTTGGAAGCAGCACAGGTTATCGGCCAGATGAGTGGATTGGATATTTTTAAATCTGGGGTTTTAATGCAGTTATTGGCTCCTGTAATTATGGGTGTAGTGGGTCAAAAGCAAAGATCAAATGGTCTTGATCTTGGTGGATTGGCATCTATTCTATTGGGAGGTGGACAACAGCAACAATCAAGAGGTCAAGGTGCAGCTGGTGTTTTCGGTAAATTATTAGATATGGATGGCGACGGAAGTATGATGGATGATTTGCTGAATATCGGGATGAAAATATTGAAGAAGTAAGATTTTTTCGATACTAAAATATATTGAAAGGCACTGATTTTTTTCGGTGCCTTTATTATAAATATAAATCAACTTTCATTTTTTGTCCATACTCCTGTGCAGTTTACCACAAATGTTTGGTCACCTGCAGGTAATGAAATATCATAATCAAACTAATCACTTCGTCTCCATTAGGTTTTATAGAAAATTCGCCACTACCCTCTACCACTGTGTTAGAATCTATAATTAAAAAATTGTCACGACTCGCAATACATCGGAAATAAATTCCCATTGTTTCATTAGTAATTAATATCTCATTATCTAAAGAGTTAGATTCTACAATATTAACAGATATTGATCCTGTGTTTTGCACCTCACAAGATTCTGCTCCAATATATGTACCAATAAATTTTGTTCTTGCATAAGTGCAAGTTCCGTCATCTTCTTCAGCATCTGCATTAAAATTTTCTGCATTTTGATCTGTGCATCCTTTTTCTGAACTACAATGATTGAATAGATAATATGGAAAAAGAAAATAATATTAGAGTACTGTTATAAAAATTTACCATAGTTTGAAATTATTGAATCTCAATTGTGCCAATTCTGAAGTTGGATTTTGCAAATAATTTGGCTTTCATACCTGCAAAAAATAAAGTATTATTATTCACTTTTTTACAAGCTTTTGGTAATAAAAGTGCATCTACATCTTTATTTTTAAGTAATGCCTGACGTTCTACCTTACCTTCTTTATTTATAAATGCACATGTTGTTACACAATCTTTGAAGCTACTAATTTTTTTAGGTTGTTTATCAAGATCTCTTTCGATATTGTCAATATCGTCATTATAAAAGAAAAATGCACCTAAATTATCTACTGCCATTGCCTTATGAGATATAAACATTTTTGACTGACTGGCTTGTCTCTTAGGAATTAACTTTATCGATGAAACTGTTCCATCAGCTTCAAAAGTAATAACAATAATGTCCTTACTATGGTAAACTATTGTAGTATTTCCTCTACTATCTGTTCTTCTAGTGACATAATTTTCTTCTGCAGAAACCATAACAGTTCCATCATCTAACAATAATTGCTCACCAAAACTAAACATTCCATCAATTCCAGAATCTCCTGATCTATTTTTACCTGTATTTCTTTCGCCTAAAAATTCAAGGTCTTTTTTTGAAAATTCTTTTATTTTAGAATTAAGGACGTTCCCTTGATCATCAATTTTTAGGTAAAATATTCCATTGGTATTGCCTCTTTTCAAATTTGAAAACATTCCTATACAAACTATGTTTCCTTCCTTATCTACTTTTATAGATCCTCCTCTAGCAAATTTGTCATTAAGATTTAATTCTATTGCTTCTGGTGTTTTCATTCCATCCGACAATTTGTATATCATTAAATCGTATGCTGCAACTTTCTTATTTCCTGCTCCACGCTTAGAAGTTTTTGCATCTCTATCATCATATTCATAAACCAGCATATAATGTGTTCCATCATTTCCAACTACAGAAGATATAACTTCAATCTGTTCTTGAGATTTTCTAAGTTTGACATATTTAGACCATAATTTATTCATCTCACTGTCAATTACAGTGACACTATATTCAAAATCAAGTTTCTTTTTGTTTTTATCCAAAGTATTAAATACAAGCATTTTGGACGTATCTTCTGACAATTCCCAAATAATAGCAGGTTTATCCCTTGAGGATTCAGTTTTAATACTTACAACTTTAAGTCTCTTTCCAATTTCGCCATTTTTATCTATAGGAGATATATGATAATCATATTGATTTCTTGTAGATTCTTTAGATAACAGCCACACAAATTTATCTTTCAATGCCTTTAATCCAAAAGTTCTTATATCAGATTCGTCAGCATAATATTCTACGTTCCAATCCTGCTCAAACTTATTATCGTATTTAGCAAGTGCGATTGTTGATTCTTTAAAATTTTTACTTTTTTTAAAATAAACATAGTGTCCTGTTTCATCAGAAGATAAATGTTCTTCAAATGTTATATTTTTTTTAAGCTTAAATTCTGGACTAAGTTTAACCTCAGCAAACTGAGCGATTGATTGGAAAGTTATTATTAAACATGTAATAATCAAGAAAAATTTATTCATTTGATTAAGATTTTATTTGTGAAAATTGCTGGTTATTAAAATTAATAATATTGCATTGAAAATTTAACTAAAAGGTATATAAAACTGAATATTGTTAAAAGAAAATGTATTTTGATCCGATATTTTGACCAAATTTATGCTAGATTTAAACAAAAATAAAAAACAAAACTTTATGAGAACCATTTTATTTATTATTTCCTTATTCATTAGTTTTAGTCTAATGGCGCAAAAAACTAGAGTCATAGAATTTGGAAGTGATTCAAAAGATTCTGACAATGAATACAAATTAAACATTGTTAAAACTAGTCCAGTATCATTTATATTCGGAAAACAACCAATAGAATTCGAAAGGGAATTAACAGATTATTTAAGCGTTCAGGCAGGAATAGGTTTAACTTTTCCTGCTGTATTAAGTGGGACTACAGGCGGCTTAATTTCATACTTGATCGATAGCGCTGGAGAAACTCAAGAATGTAATAGTGAACAATGGACAAATGATTATTGCGATGATATTTTTGATCCTTCATTTAGAAAAACTAAATTAGGATTTAATCTTTCTATTTCTCCAAGGTTGTGGTTTAGTTCTGATGGTATAGAAGGATCTTACATAGCACCAGTCTTAAGATATATAACATACAGAAGCGATGCAGAAAGAGTAATAGAGGGGCAAAGTCAAATTACAAGAACACCTGATAGTTTTGATAAAGAATCAACTAAAAATACTGATTTTGTTGTCCATTACGGTTATCAATGGCTTAATGATGCGATTACTTGGGAGTATTTTGTAGGATTAGGAGTAAGAAATCAAAAAAGAACTAGACAAGATTTGGGATATGAAGGTAATCGAATTCAAAACGGCACAATTACAGAAAGTGATAGGTCAGTTTTATATGATTTCGGAATAAGGGTAGGATTTAGATTTTAATTATATCGTAAAAAGGGAGTCAAAAATTGACTCCCTTTTTTTATTTATTTATACATTAAAATTGTATTAATCTCTCTGCAACTTAGACAACAATCTCAGGAACTCAATATATAACCATACTAGAGTTACCATCAATCCTAATCCTGCCATCCATTCCATAAATTTTGGCGAACCAGTTTGTTCTATTTTTTCGAACATGTCAAAATCTAATAATAAATTTAGGGCAGCAACTCCGATTATTACTACTGAGATTCCTATTCCCATCATTCCTCCTTCATGTAAATAAGGAATATTGAAACCCACAAAACTGCCAATAAAACTTGCGATATAAACCAACATTATCGCACCGGTAGCCATCATGACTCCTGATCTAAATTTATCAGTAACTTTAATTAATCCAGACTTGTAAAGCAACAACATGGCTAATAAAGTTCCGAAAGTTAACGTTACTGCTTGGAGAACAATACCCTCGAACATTGCACCATAAATTCCAGAAATTGTTCCAACAAATAATCCTTCGAATAAGGCATAAATTGGAGCTACTATAGGCGCAGTGTGTGGTTTAAAAATTGCAATCAGGAGTGCGATGATTCCTCCTCCCATTCCTACGAACATTATCAAAGATGATTGCGTACTATAACTTAATACAGTGGTAACCATCAGTAATGCAAAAAGAATTAAGGTTTTATCTATAGCGCCTTTTACGGTTGCTCTTTCTGAATCCGCTCTGGTTATAAACGGTTCATTATTGTCTTTTCTATCAAGCGCAATGGTTTTTGTTTTCGCTTTTGCGATTGCTTTTTCGTTTAAAATCGGGTTTGAACTTTTTAAGAAATTTGCCATACTTAGTTAAGTTTGTTATTATATTTTTCAATAGATTCTTTAATCTTTTCTCTTCGGTTTTCTGGATGTGGGTGTGAGCTTTGCCATTCTGGAGTCCTAGCACCACCTCCAGAAGATTCTTCTAAAATATCCATTACTCCAATTAAATGTGTTGGGTCATACCCAGCTTCCATCATTAATCTTACTCCAAAATCATCGGATTCTAACTCTTGATCTCTTCCGTACTTCATGTTGGTAAAATTACCTACCATATTTGCTATCTGCATCATACTATGGTCTCCGCCTGAGCCGATAAAAACGCTTTGGATTAATCCTTGGATAAATCCCGACTTTGCCATTCGCTCTGCGCCATGACGTTCTATAACATGACCAATTTCATGTCCTAAAACACCTGCAAGTTGGTCTTCATTTTCTAATCTATTAAATAAAGCTGCGGTGATAAAACATTGGCCGCCAGGCAAAGCAAAAGCATTTACTACCCTATCATCTGCCAATAAATGGAAGTCATAAGGATATCCTGATCTAGAGGCAATGGTATTATCTACTAATCTTTGCCCTACTCTATCAACCATGTCTTGTGCCCGCTGATCTGGATGCAAGCCTCCATGTTGTTGCGCCATTTGTGGTGCAGATTGTAGGCCTAACTGGATTTCTTCTTCGGTAGACCATTGAACTCTTTGTTCTTCTCCTGTAATAGGATTGGTCTGTGTGTTGGTGAAAAATTTAAACGCTTGGAAAGCTGCCATTGCCAAACCCAAAATCAGCATTATTTTAAATCTGCCAGTTCCCATCCCTCTACCTTGACGGCTATATGGATCGCCAGAACCACCATAATATCTTCCTTGTTGTTGTCTTCCGTACATTTCTGATTTGTATAAAATATTAACTAAGAAAATGAATAATTGGTTTCATTACCCGACATAACTCATTACAAATAATAATAAGACAAACACAAAGGCAAGTCTAATCGAGTAATCTATATCGGGAATCACTTTCACGAAGTAACAAAAAATCAAAACGGGAATACAAGCCAATGCGATTAATGCAATTACAGTCAGTACAACATGCACTATTATCAATGTGACATTAGCAGCTCCAAATGGATAAATCATGTATCCCATTATTGCCATGAGCAAGACCAATAACCAACTGCTCCATTCTGTCCTAAAATCCATTTAATTCTTTTTCTGTAATTTACAAAAAGTATAGCATAATCAAATTTTTCTGCCAAATTTTAAGATTAATCTGCAGTTCTAATTTTCGTTGACTCTCCGATCCAACACCCTACTTTAAATGTAGAACCAACTTTCAATTGACGGAAAAATACATCTTCTTTTGTTGGCATGTATTGCTTATAGGTGTTTATCCATTTATTGGCATCATCAGTCACTGATGGATCAATTTTCTTAGCGTATTCAAATTTATCAATTGCTGGCCAAGTAACGATCTGTGAGTCCCATCCTCTTCCTGGACCACACAAAGGACCACTAGATGCATATAGTTTTCCAATTAGAATGTAAGGGTCTCCCCAGTTGGCTTTATATTCAGCAGCTTTTAATGCATATTTCCTAGCTTTAGAGAAATTCTTTAAGTTAGTATAATATATTTTTGAAATAACTAAAGTATACTTTGCTTTTTTCTCTACATCATTAGTCTGGTTTACAAATTCTTCTAGACAATTTGCTGCTTCGTTGTACATTCCATCTGAAAGAAACGTAACACAGCCTCTAAGAGGACCAGGAGGTGGTGGTGGCGTATAACAATTGGTTTCTTTAGCGGCAGAAATCTCTTTTATTTTATCGCTGTTTGGGTCACAACCTCCATATAACATTAATCCCCTTGATCTACCGATCACATCGCAGTCAGTAGGGTTTGCTAAATATTCTGCATAGTACTTTTTCTCAAAATAACTGCAATCGTACAGGCCTTTTATGCCTTCTAGATTCTCTAATCTTGC
>JAHDBF010000168.1 GCA_020630525.1 Saprospiraceae bacterium | reverse complement strand
TTACTTCTTCTTAATAAGATAAATCCCAATTAGGACAGCCAGCACTCCTGCTAGTTGAGAAATATACAATTGCTCACCATCAAATATTCCCCAAAATAATGCAACTATCGGAATAATAAACGCCACTGAAGACGCAAAAACAGCGTCCGTATCTTGCAGTAATTTAAAGAAAATTACCGTACAAATTCCAGTACCAATTACTGCTAAGAATAATACTGATGAAAATGAATATATCGCATGTTCATGCGTAATTAAATCAGTAAAAAATCCGCTAAACATAAGATAAACCAATGAAGCTGGTCCAAGCAATGAAAAAGATACTGCTGATATAATTATAGGTTTTGTATCATGGAAAAATGCATTGATCGCATTGGCATTAAATGCATACATTATTGTGGCTAAAATCACCAATGACCCATAGGCTAGATTGACACTAAGCGAGGTACTTTGATCTCCAAGCAACAATAATAAAGCACCTACAAACCCAAACACAATTCCAAATACCTGATATTTTATAATTTTCTTTTTAAATAATATAAATCCTAATATCAAAGTAAAAACTGGAGTCATACTATTTAATACACCTGCAACAGAACTACTTACCTGCGTCTGTGCTACTGCAAACAATACTGCAGGTAATCCGCTTCCAGTCAATCCGACAAGCAAAAACAACTTCCACTTTTTCCAATTAATCTCTTGACGTTTTATTATAATGACAGGAATAAAAGTCAGCATTGTCAATACAATCCTTAACAAGCCAACATCCACTGGTTTGAAAGCGATCAATGCTTTTTTTATTAATATAAAAGAACTGCCCCAAATGATACTAAGCAGAATAAGTATTCCTACAGATTTTAAATTTGGAGATTTGCTATTCGACATATGTCACAAAAGTAGAAACTAATGCTCCTATTTTTGAATTATTGTTTATAAGAAAATTAGCATTATCTTTTTTAAATCGGCTAAATCGTATATTTGAACTAATCAGTTAAACTTTTTGATGAAGAAAAAACTTGGCATAATTGATTCTGGAATAGGCGGTTTATCTCTGCTTAATGGGTTGCTTTCCAAAGGTATGAATGTTGAATACCATTATTGCTCTGATAATGATAATGTGCCTTACGGCGAAAAGTCTCAAGACTTCATGCTTATTAGAGTGACCAAAATGGTAGAAGCATTATCTTACAGAAATGTGGATGCCATTCTTCTAGCCTGTAATACGCTAACTGCAGAAACCATAGATCAACTTAGAAAAACATATAAAACGCCATTTATTGGAATCGAACCTTATATAAACTTTCCCAATCATGTGGAGAATAAAAATATTAACTGTTGCTTAATCCTTACTGAAGCTACCAAAAATTCTGAACGATTTAAAACCTTACAAAAAACCAAAGATCCACAAGGAAAAGTAAAAGTGGTAGCATTAAAAAACTTAGCATTGCTTATCGAGGCTATTCGTGTCAATCACAATTACGACATTAGTGCCATTCATAGTGAAATCGAATTATTAAAGGATAAGAATTTTACACATTGTATCTTAGGTTGTACGCATTATCCATTTATTAAAGATTATTTAGAACAAACGCTAAAACTAAAAGTAGTTGATCCTACTCAAAATGTTATTAATGAAGTCAGTAGGGTACTAAATCTTGATTACGGTATTATAACGGATCAATTATTTTATTACAGCGATAATTGCGGTGACCATTGGCAGCTAAAATCTCAAAATTTTATTCAAGATTTCTACTTTAAACATGAATTGATACAAGATAATCATTAGTTGAGGTTTTCCACAGTTTACTGTTGATAAATATTACGCAAATACTATAATAAATAACGATGCTTAATATAGAATATACCTACCTTCGTTTGCATCTTTTTTCATTTTGAATACCAATAAGTACCTATCATGGATGTAAAATTGTTTTCAGGAATAGCTTCAAATTATCTCTCTGAAAAAATTGCCGATTATTATGGCTATCCGCTTTCTGATGTAGAATTAAAAAAATTTAGTGATGGCGAGATGCAGCCCATCATCAATGAGTCTGTCCGTGGAGGATATACTTTTTTTATTCAGTCTACTTTCTCTCCTGCGGATAATTTAATGGAATTATTACTCATGATAGATTGTGCAAAGAGAGCTTCTGCAGGTTATATCACAGCGGTAATTCCTTATTTTGGTTATGCAAGACAAGATAGAAAAGACAAACCTCGTGTACCTATTTCTGCCAAATTAATGGCAAATATTTTAGAAGCGGCAGGCTGTGATCGGATAATGACCATGGATTTTCATGCAGATCAGATCCAAGGATTTTTTAATATTCCTGTCGATCACCTTCAGAGTAAAGCTATTTTCCTTGATTATTTAAAAAAGTTAGACCTCAGTAATACCATTTTTGCTTCGCCAGATGTAGGAGGCGTAAAAAGGGCAAGAGATTATGCAAAACATTTTGAAAGAGATCTAGTTATTTGCGATAAAGAACGGGTAAAAGCCAATGAAGTAAAAAAGATTGTAGTTATCGGAGAGGTAGAAGGTGCTGACATAATCCTAGTTGATGATCTTGCTGATACTGCAGGAACATTGTGTAAAGCTGCTGAAGCTTTGATGGAAAAAGGTGCTAAAAGCGTTAAAGCAATATGTACTCATCCAGTTTTGTCTGGAAATGCTTTTGAAAATATAGAAAATTCTTGCTTAGATAAGCTAATTGTTACAGATACAATACCACTAAAAAGAGCTTCTGAGAAGATAGAAGTACTCACTTGCTCCAAACTTTTTGCCCGAGCAATAAGAAATGTGCATGAATTTAAGTCAATTGAAGCATTGTTTGTACAAAAATAAGCACGAATACTAAATTATTATTACATTTGCAGTCCTTTTCGAAGGCGCAAAAATTAACGATTATGCAATACGTAGAAGTAGCAGCTGAATCTCGTACAGAAACTGGGAAGTCAGCTAATAAAAAATTAAGAAATCAAGGTTTAATTCCTGCTGTAGTTTATGGCGGAGATAATCCAGCACAAGTTGCGGTAACTCATAAAGCTGTAAAAGCACTAGTTTACACGCCTGATTTCAAATTGGCTAAATTAAATGCTGGTGATGGTGAAGTGACTTGCTTTATCAAAGATTTACAGTTTCACCCAGTAACGGACGAAATCGTACATATTGACTTTCTTAGATTGCAAGAAGGAAAAAAAGTAAAAGTAGACATCCCAGTAAGAACTAAAGGAGTTTCTCCAGGAGTAAAGGAAGGTGGAAAATTGGTTTTCCAAAGAAGAAAAGTAACAATACTTACTGAACCAGAACATTTAATTGACGAGATTTTCGTTGATATATCAAACTTAGCTTTAGGTAATTCAGTAAGGGTAAATGAGCTTATCCACGATGAAAATATTCAAGTGATGACACCAGGTAGTATTCCTGTAGCCATCGTTGAAATACCAAGAGCACTTAAGAGTGCAGCAGCAGAAGCTGAAAAAGCTGCAGCGGCAGAACAGAAATAAACAGCTAATCCAGAAGAACATTATATATGTAAGGGAATGCGTAAGCATTCCCTTTTTTCGTTGTATACGTGGTACTGTTTTTGTACATATGATAACTAATTAAAATATGTTAAAACATGAAGCACTTTATTTACATACTGATTGTTACCTTTTCGACTCCTTTAGCAAGTTTTGCTAATGTAGAATCCAATTTTTTCCCAGTTGAATTAAATTTCAATAAAAAGAAAGAAAGAGAGCGAAGAAAAAAAGTGCTGAGATTCGCTAAAGAGTTTACCGGTGCAAAATATAAATATGGTGGAGCAAGTCCTGCGGGTTTTGATTGTTCTGGCTATACCCATTATGTTTTTAAAAAAATGGGCATAAATCTCAATAGATCATCGACACAACAATCAAAGCAAGGAAAGAAAAAGAAAATAAAAGACCTCAAGCCAGCAGATTTAGTGTTTTTTGGAAACAAAAGATCAATACAGCATGTTGGTATCGTGTTAGAAGCATCTAAAGAAGAACTTTATGTAATCCATTGTTCTTCTTCTGGAGGAATTATGATACAAGAAGTTTATGGTTCTCCTTATTGGAGTAAGCGTTTATTATTTGGAAAAGAAGTCATAAATCTGTAATATTTCCCGATGTTTAGATGCATACTTAATAGAATTTTTAATCGTAAGAAAACAATGACAAACATCATTTTATTTGGCCCTCCTGGATCAGGAAAAGGTACACAAGCAACTAAGTTGGCAGAAAAGTATAATCTCATTCACATATCTACTGGCGATTTATTCCGATATGAAATGGGTAATGATACACCGCTTGGACTAGAAGCAAAATCTTTTATCGATAAAGGCGAACTAGTACCAGACAGCGTAACCATCGGAATGCTTGAAAATAAAATGAATAAACATCCTGAAGCGAATGGATTTATCTTAGATGGTTTTCCTCGTACAATAAAACAATCTGAAGCACTTGATGAAATATTCGCAAATAAAAATATGGCAATCTCTGCACTACTTTCTCTTGATGTGAACAAAGAAGAGTTGGTTAAAAGACTATTGGAAAGAGGAAAAACTTCAGGACGCGCCGACGATGTAGATCCAGAAATTATTAGTAATAGAATCTCTGTTTATCATGAACAAACGGCTCCAGTCTATAACTACTACGATAAAAAAGACTTAAGTAAAACCATAGATGGAATAGGGTCAATCGAGGAGATTTTTGACCGCCTATGTAATGCCATTTCTGCTTAATAAGTAAAGTTTAAAATTTTAGGATGAGCGATAAGAACTTTGTCGACTACGTAAAAATATGTTGTCGCTCTGGAAAAGGTGGCGCTGGTTCAGCCCATTTTTTTAGAGACAATCGAACTGCTTTTGGTGGTCCAGATGGTGGTGATGGTGGTCGAGGAGGTCACATCATCCTAAAAGGAAATAAACAATTGTGGACTTTGTTGCCATTGCGCTATCGAAAACACTTGATCGCGACCAATGGTGGTAACGGAGGTAAAGGAGGATTGCATGGTGCTAATGGGAAAGATGTATTGGTAGAAGTACCACTTGGCACTGTAATAAAAGATGCAGAAACAAGCGAAATAGAATTTGAGATCACAGAAGATGGTCAAGAATACATTGCATTAAAAGGTGGATTGGGTGGATTAGGAAATACACATTTTAAATCTGCAGTTAGACAAGCGCCGACATATGCTCAGCCAGGGCAAGAAGGTCAGGAAGCATGGAAAATACTAGAATTAAAAGTACTTGCAGATGTAGGATTAGTGGGTCTTCCCAATGCAGGAAAATCTACTTTATTATCTGTAATCACAGCAGCAAAACCTAAAATTGCAAATTATAGCTTTACTACCTTGACCCCAAATCTAGGTATCGTTTCTTACCGAGATACCAAGTCATTCATCATGGCAGATATTCCTGGAATTATCGAAAAAGCAAACGAAGGAAAAGGGCTAGGATTAAGATTTCTAAGGCACATAGAAAGGAATTCTGCACTGCTATTTATCATCTCTGCGGACGATGAAAACATCAATAATACGTACAGAGTTTTATTAAACGAATTAAAATTGTTTAACGAAGAATTGTTAGACAAACCAAGATTAATCGGCATATCAAAAGCAGACTTAATCGACGACGATCTCAAAGAAATGATCTCCTCAGAATTTGAGTTTGATGATCCATACATTTTCTTCTCTTCGGTGAGCCAAGCTGGCTTATCTCCACTTAAAGATAAACTTTGGGAAATGTTGAATAGGTGAGAAATCAATGAATTTATAAAATAGCAATATCCTTAAAAGCTCATTCCAAGATGGATCATGAAAAAATATAGTGGCTTGAATTCTGGTAAATCTTTAAATCTGATGTATGTTGATAGATTTACTGGTTGGTGGCATGTGCTTGGTAATGCTGGCGATTTGAATCTAGCATTTGATGCAGCAGAAGATTTATGGAAATGTTTTTTAGATCAAATCAAATCATTTGTTGAAGGGCTTGAAGGTGTTGTTTCAGAGGATTATGATTGCACTAATGTAAGACCAGATTTTGAATCCTTAAAAGAATTAATTGAATTAGGATGCAGTGGAGATCCAGCTAGCTTTGATAAGTTTCCTTGCCATCTAACAGAAGATTGTCAATGAGTACAATTAGACAGTTAGTGTGGTTTGTAATAGTACTAAATTTGTTGCATTTAGTTATTTGCTTAATACGAAAGGAAATTGATCTATTAGCAACACTTCTGTACTATTTTAATTTTACTTTTTTACCTTTTTTGCTGGTAATTACTTTGATACAAGTGGTTGTAAGCAAAAACCCAAAAGGTAAAAAGGAATTAATTAAGACCTTGTTAACTATAGTTATAGTAATGGGAATATTACTACTGCTACCATTTTTGGCAATGTACATTTTTGATTAAAGTTGAAACTAATCTTGTAAATTAGAATGATGATTTTTTTGTATTTATTTTAATTTTGAATTCATGTGTAAATTCAGAAGAAATTTTGCAGATAATTTAATTGGTGTTGAAAGAGC
>JAHDBF010000167.1 GCA_020630525.1 Saprospiraceae bacterium | reverse complement strand
TTTAGTGACTAGTTTTTTAGTGACTAGTTTTTGTAATGGCTAGTTTTTAGTTGTTTAGTTCATTGTATTAACACATTCGATTCATATTTAATTTCTATTATCGATGAATTGTTCAATTTTTTCTACGATCATTGATGAATCTTGTGCTAACATACATTTAAAATGTCCTTTGGGACAAGCTTTATGTCCTATTTTTGAGCAAGGTCTACAAGATAAATCTGACACTTCAATGTTTACAAAATTTGATTTTTCTTTTCCAAAATAAGGATACATTCCAAATTCTGGGACAGTATTTCCCCATAAAACAATAATATCTTTTTTTAATGCTGCCGCAATATGCATCATTCCTGTATCTGGAGTTAGTACTAGTTTTGCATCTCTGATTATCGCTGCACTTTCGTGAATACTTACTTTTCCAGCGGTGTTTTTTACATTCACATATTTTGCTGCTACCCTATTTCCTAATTCTGCTTCAGCTGGTCCGCCAATTAAAATTATTGATAAATCATCCTTTGTCTTTTCTATGATTTCGCATAGTTTTTCTTCTGGAATTTGTTTGGTTTTGTGTGCTGCACCTAAGGCGATTACTATGTAGATTCTGGGAGAATTTTCCTTTAAGATTGGATTAGTAACTGCTGGATCAATATAAAAATCTAATCCCTTGCCATCGTTTTCAATTCCTAAAGACTTTACTGCATCAAAATAACGATCTACGATATGTACTTCTGGAAGTGGCGGGTATTTAAACTGTACAAACATCCATTTTCTGATATTAATTTTATCAAAAGTTATTGACTTTGCACCGATCTGTCTTATAAGATTTTTTGATCTCAAATTATTATGAAGATCTATTATGAGGTCAAATTTCTCAGAGGATAATTCTGATATTTTTTCTTTGGTTAAATCTTCATAGTTGATCAAAGATTTAATTTTTGGATGGTATGCTAAAACTGTATTGAATGCCTTTTTTGTGATAAAATGTAGTTCAGCATTTAATTGATTGGACAATGCTCTTATGATTGGAGAAGTGAGGACGATATCTCCGATTGAACTAAGGCGTATGAGTAGAATCTTTTTTCTCAAGAAAAAATTTTGGTGGAAAATTGAATTTATTTTCCACCAAAATTACATCATTTAACTACAATTACATCATTTAATAATCAATGACTTTTGATAAGCTTTGTTATCCATTGTTACATTGATAAAGTAAATTCCTGAGGCATAATTACTAACATCTAGTTGGTGCATTTTAGCACGTAAGTTTTGATCTCTATAGACAACAATTCCTGCGCTATTTATAATTTCTATATTTTGTATTTCGCCTTTTAGTTTAGTGAAATCTATATTCAATTCATCCTGAGCAGGATTTGGAAATACCTTAAAATCTAATGTTTCTAATTCTTCGCTCTCTATGCTGCTCAAGATCCTCTCTCCATTACTAAACCAAACTCCCCATTGCGACGGCGTAGCATCTTCAGTAAAGAAAAATGCTAAACTTCCCTCAATACCAGAAATCTTATTATTACTTAAGTCCTTTATTCCCAATTCTTCTCCATAATTGTCAAAGTCTATATCAAAAATTATTTTAGAATCATCTGTCGAGAAACTAGGATATCCTAATAAATTATTTTCGTGAATGATCTGAATATCTTGTGTTTCAATATTTGTTCCGAGAATAATATTGCTATTTTGATCGATGTAATCGAATGCTACGATATAAGGTGAATTTTTAGAAAATGTAGGATTTCCAATACTTACTCCCTCATCTAATCCATTGACCAATTTTGATACTTCACCTAATGACCAAGTATCCGCTTGTTGGTTCCACACATTTAGAAAACCAATGTCCCAATATTCTATTGTTCCAGCAGAGTTACTTGTGATTCTATTTGCTGCATCATACATGATATTATTTCCCGTAAAATCGAATTCCATAACATCAGCAAATAACACATCACCAGTTGTAACTCCCTGCGTATACGTCGGATTATATAAATCAAATTCCGTAGCAGATCCCAATCCAAAATCAAATACGGTAATCTTATTATCGTTTGCCGCAGATAACCATGCTAATCTTCCAGCATCTTTAGAAATAATTACATTTTTCAAATTTGATGGTGAATTGGCAGAGTCAAAAACCTGTTCTTGAAATGTCCCACCACTCCAATCTATAGTTACATTATGAATCAAATTATCATCACTTCCCACAAAAACTATTTCCGATCCATCATCAGAAATACTTGGTTTGGAAAGGATATTTGTTTCTGACAACAATATTGGCTCTGTCCAATTTTGACCACTAACATCTGCGATATAGAGATTACTTAATTGAGGATCAGAAAATAAAACAAACTCATTTCCTGGATTTATATCTGCATCATTTTGGTAATTACCTCCACTTCCTTGGCCGATGCCTACTTGGTCAAAAGCAGCATTGGCAGCATTAACTTCTGCACCGTTTCCGTATAAGTCTTGTGCAGACTTTACAACTGCATTTCTCATATCTACAAACTGAGAAGAACGTGTCAAGTAAGTTGTCAAAGCTCTATAATAAATCTTCTCTGCTTTGTCCTTACCGATGCCAATATTAGGACCTTCTGCCAACAAGTAATATGCATAATTTGGGATTCCACTATTGATATGCACTCCTGCATTGTCCTCTTGTCCTGTATATCTTTCATTATAAAACTGCGGTTGCCATCCAGCGTTAAAATTGCCTGTTGCAGCTCCATTGTGAGGATTTTTCATGTCTCTTAATGCGCCAGAAGGAAAAGCATTTTGTCTTACCACATCTTCTCCTATCTGCCAATCATCTCTATCTATCATTGCTCCAAAAACATCTGCAAAAGATTCGTTCAAAGCACCAGACTCTCCATAGTAATCTAGGTTAGCAGTTGCTTGCACAACACCATGTGACAACTCATGGCCAGCTACATCTAATCCTCTTCCCAAAGGGAAAAATGCAGAATCACCGTTACCATAAAACATAGCACTTCCATTCCAAAACGCATTTCCCATACTGGTACCGTCTTCATTTGCCACATTTACGATTGAAACAACATTTCCTCCATTACCATTTACACTTTCTCTATTGTGTACTAGCTTAAAATATTCATAAGCTTCACCTGCATTGTAATGTGCAGAAACTGCTTCTTTTTTACTCCATGAATTGTTATTAGAAGAAACATGATCGTAGGTAAAATCATTATTCTGTGGAGCAGTATTAAATGCATCAATGGTCCAAATTACACCTACAGGATCATTTGGTAATGAGCTATTATTACTAAACATGGTTCTTGATCCATCGATTAAGTAAAAACCGTTTCCTACTTCGTAAGTATTTATATTTACTGTATTATTAAAAAGGTCAAGTGCATTTGCTGTTGTTGGGCCGTCGACTAGTTCTGCGTTACAAGGTTTCCCATCTTCATGCTTTGCGTTACATGATTCACCGTCTTTATGTGTGTGAAATTTACATAAGTTGGAATACTGCCTTTCTATTTCGCCAGTGTGCGCATTTATCATATAAGTCAGCCATTCGCCCTCGTGTGGATGCACTTTCATATACCAGCAAAGCGTTAATTCTTCATCTTTTAGTAATACGAGTTCTGTTTTCCATTGACTAAAATCTTTATTTGTCCAATCATGAATGAGCTCATTTTCGGACTTGAATTTTTCTTTGCAATTACTTTTTACGATTGACTTTGCCGAAGCTTTAGAAACAGTTGGGCTTACATTGATTTCTTTTAAGTTTTCTGTAATCGCATATCTTCCATTCAGACTTTGGATTTGGTTTTCTTTAGCGTGGAGGATAACTTCTGAACCATAAATCTTAACATCTTGAAAATACTGTGCATATTTTAGATGCTCAAATCCCAATTCATCACTCCATTGATCTTTTATTTTGTATGCGGTGTTTTTGGGGTTTGACTTCATCAAGGTTGAGACTGCCGAAAGATAATTTTGAGCTTGTATCTTCAAATCTGAATTTCTTTTTTCAGCAGGTAACAAACCGTTTATAAAAGTCGGAATATTGGCGTCATTGTCAAAAGCAGTTATTTTGAATCCTTTTGCAGTGTTGAGTTTTTGGCTAAAATCAGGAATAGGTGACGGATCAAAATCGGTCTGACTCGCAACATAATTATTCTTTGCTAATGTCTTGTTAAGTTTAATGTCTAATTCCTTTTTTTCAGACTTGCCTTCTTTAAGGATTGGTTTATTTTGTTGTGCAAATATATTTGCAGATAAAGCAATAAGTGCTATAGATATCGTTTGTTTTATCATTTTAATACAGAATTATTATTTTTTGCAATGAGCATAAGGTTAGTAAAATATTTTTTAAGCAGATCTGGAACTTCATCATTGGGACCTCCCCATTTTAATACTTTTTCGGTATCACCTTGTTTTAATTTTAAATAATTGGTGAGATTTCCTGGATCATTGAGTTCTAATTCGTTAAAACCAAGTTTGTCAAAATTTGCAAATACTTGTTTGACTACTTGTTTGTCGACATTTCTCAATTCCGTTCTTACTGATCTCCTACTTTCATAATGGATAAATCCACCATCGTCAGATAGGTAGTATTCATTGGTTGCTCCAGAGAATCCTCCAGAATTTCCAAAAGTGAGTGTTTTTGGTTCGTTAGATTTTTTATCAATATCTTTTGTTTTACATGATGAGATAACAAAGATTAGAGACAACAATCCTAAAATATAAATTTTCATATAAAGTCTTTATTTATAAGCTGTTACAATATCAAATTATTTTCTGACTTTTGATATTAGGACATGGTTAATATTTTATTAAAGACAACATTCTTTGCGAAGAATGCGTTATATTTGGACTATTATAAAATTGGAAAAATAATTACATGAAAAAGTTATTGTTATTATGTTCATTCGTTTTGGTTGCAGGAATGATGTCTGCACAATCAACTAAGAAATCTTGCTCAAAAAAATGTGCAAAAACATGTTCTAAGGCTAAAGCTCAGGCTGCTGTAGAGGATGATGCTACAAAAGTTGCTTCTGCATTAAGTGCTGCTGATATCGCTGCTGAAGCTGATGAGTCTATCTCTAAAAAAGTATGTTCTGTTAGTGGTTCTACAAGCTATTATAAAGAATCTACTTGTGCTAAAAGTGGAAAAATCAGTCTTGCTGAAGTTACTTATGATGAAGAATCTAACACATTTGTAAGTGCAGCAGAAGTTGGCGCAGAAGCTGCACCAATGGAAGCGACAGCTACTGAAGGAGCGGCTAAAAAGTCTTGCTCAAAGAAATGTAGTAAAACATGTAGCAAGAAAAAAGCAAAGACTGAGTAATCAGTTTTTTCTAAAAAAATCATATAAAAACCTCGATTTGTCAAAAATCGGGGTTTTTATATTTATGGGTATTACTAATTTGTTAGTACAATTTGCTTAATTTCGAGTAACGAATTAATGCATAATATACTTTGATACGACTCTTTCTAACGAATTTATTCTTTACTAATCTTTTTTTAATTCCATATTTGGTTTTATTGAGGATAGATTCTTTCTTGGATGCGGATAAATATCAGTTGATCGAAGGAGATTTTATTCTAAACTATTTTGATAAAGTACCTAGTCTTGTATTATCAATTATTGCAGTATTTATTATTTTATTGCAGGCACTTGTCATTAATTCGATAGTAAACAACAACAAACTTACGGGTAACAATAATCAGCTTTCTGGATTATTATTTGCCTTGGGGTCTTGTCTCATTCCTGGTTTTCTAAGCTTGCATCCGATATTAATTGCCAATACGTTTGTGATAATTGCTTTTGCGCATATTTGCAAACTGTTTAAGTCCTATAAGCCGATCGTGCATACCTTTATGGCAGGTTTTTATATTGGTCTATCTTGCATTTTTGCACCGCACTACATTTTACTTGGATTTTTTATTATCCAATGTATGGTGATATTGCGAGACATTTCTATAAGAGAATTTTTGCAAGGATTGAGTGGTTTATTTTGTCCAATTATATTGTTGTATGCTTTTTCTACTATTGGAGGGAAGCCAATAAATATTTTTAATTATCTGAGTATTGGTCTTCCAAATTTTGAAAATCAATTATCAGTTTACACTATTATTGCTTTGGTTTTTATTGCAATTGCTATAATTTGGATTGTATTAAATCAAGCAAATGTGAGAAAAAAGAAGAGTGTAAAAGCGCAGAAATTAATTACATTGCTATTTTTAATTTTGGCTTATAGTGTCCCGATGTTGATATTTAATTCTGCAAAAATTCTCAATCACTTCAGCCTACTTATATTCCCAATGTCCATTTTGTATTCCATGAATTTCTTTGTTTGGAAACGATTGGTAATCGCTGAAATTCTCCATATTGTAATTATTATTGGTATTTTCATATTACAATTTCAGCTACTTTAGGCTTTAATCTAATCAATAAAAAAGCGGAAACTTTAGGTCTCCGCTCTTTGATTATAATCGTATACTAATTTCAGTACACTTTTGTTGCTATTTTATACAATTTATAGCATTAATTGTCCCACATAAAATTTATAAAAATCGTAATCT
>JAHDBF010000166.1 GCA_020630525.1 Saprospiraceae bacterium | reverse complement strand
TATTTACAGTTCCATTCAAAACAATTTTTCCTTGATAAGAATAGATTTCATAATTCGCACCTACGAGTTCTTTGCTACTGTTTAGTGATAGAATATCATTGGCAGGATTTGGGGATAAGGAAATTTCCAACCCTGTATCTGCTAAATTTTTATTAGAACTAGTATATGCTTCATTGACGTATTCTATGATTTGATTTGGTCCTTCTCCTGGATAGAAAGCCCCATTTGTTGCAAAGTAAATAGAGCCAGTATGAGGATTGATACATAGGTCTCTGATCCTGCCATCATCTTCAAAAAATACATCTTCGTTGCTTATCGCTTGACCATCTTCGCTTAGTGTTAAAACAGAAATTCGTGGTTGTCTAAGACTCAATCCTCCTAATACAGCAAGTAATAATTTCCCATCCCATTCTGGAATCGCCTCATGTTGATAATAATCTAAACTGCTTACCCCAACACATGGACTCCAATCCCAAAGCGGTTCCTTAACATTATTCTGCTCACAATAAATCATTTCAAAACTGGTATTACATTCTCCTTCTACTTCTGGCCATCCATAGTTTCTGTCAGGTTCTATGATATTAACTTCATCAGACCTTAGGTCTCCATGTTCAGCACTATACAATATATCATTAGGACCATAGACCAAACCTTGTGGATTTCTGTGTCCATAAGAGTACACATAACTGCCTTGTGTCGGATTGTCACTTGGGACAGAGCCATCAAGATTTATACGTAATATTTTACCAGAAAGTAAGTCTTTATCGAGACTGCCGGCAGGATCTCTAGCATCACCCGTGGTCATGAAAATCTTGTTGTCTCTAGATATTATCAATCTGGATCCATTATGAAATGTGCCTCCAGGAACATTGTCTAATATGATCGTTTCATTAATTAAGTCACTCCCATTCCATTCGAAGGAAACCAACTTTTCTTCGATGTTAAAAAACCCACCAGTAGAATAATTATACACCACATACACCAAAGGTGAATTTTCAAAATCTGGATGAAAGGTCATTCCTAGCATGCCATATTCGCTACCACCACCATTGTCATCTTCGTTGATTACTTGAGATCTGATGTCAAGGATTTCTGTGGTATTGCCATTTGCAGGATCAACTCTATGGATTTTTCCTCTTCTTTCTGTAACCCATATATGGTCATCTGGCCCCCAAGTAATTTCCCATGGGATGATTAATCCTGTCGTTAATTCTTTTCGGGTTAATGTTGTTTCTTCTAGAGTAATGGTATTTTGACTGATACCTAATTGGCTTATTAAGCAAAAAAGTAAACAGGAGATCAGATTATTTTTTGTCATGATGAACTACGAATTTTTTAATCACAGAATTTTCATTGCCAGATAAATGTATAAAATATATTCCTTCGTTCCAGCTAGAAACATCTACTTTGATATTATTTTCTTTAATGTTGTCGTATCTTAATTTTTTCCCTGAAACATCAGTGATGGTATAATGAGAAAAGCTTTTGTTATTTGCATTGATACTTATCTGGACATAATCATTTGCAGGGATAGGTCTGATGGTGATGTCTGTCGTCAAATCTAATTCTTTTGTATTGCTGGTAAAGTTTGCATCAAAACAATTGTCCTCTAAAACATGGATAACCCATTGGTCGTTATCAGAAATAAGCATTGTATTTTCTAGTAAACATACTTCTTCCATTCCTTCTTCAACAAAGATTCTTAGGAAGGAATTAAATTGATTAGATCGTGGAATAGTTAAGCTATCAGCCACCGATAATCCCATAATCATGTCTTTTTCTTCATTGATATGAATATCAAAAATCATATTAGTTTCACCTGCAATATTTTGTGCTACATTCTTAATACTAATTCCTGAAAATGCCATTTGGAAAGAAGACAAGGCATCATTTGGGTTCCGTAAATTTATATCAAAATAATCGTTCCCTTGTTCGTGTACCAAATCTAATTCCATGGTATCTAAATGATTATACAATCCAGTAGGGAAAAAACAATGGTCATGGTTCGAAGTGCCAGTAGGGTGGTTATGTGTTTCTCCGTTGCGAAGACAACTTAATAATAATGAAGCATCATAGACATTATATTCACCGTCTTTATGAAGGTCTGTACACTCAGAAGGAGTATCTTGGTTTAACACAGCTTGGATATATCCTTCTACATCGTTCATCACTAAAGCTTGGTCAAAATTTATGTCTCCTCTTATCGTAGTTCCATCGCATTCTCCTGTGCAATCTGGTACTGCCTTACCATATAAATCTCCTTTACAATCAACATATGGATCGCAATCTTCAATATGATTAAATTCCAACTGTCCGCTTGCTCGACTTATTTCAATACAAGCTTGTGCCCAGTTATTTTCAAATTCTAATTCATATCTGCCTCTTCTATCAGGGGCATTATCAACATTTACTACCGTTAATAAAACATAATTTCCATCAGGAATATCTGTGACATCTAACCATTGGCAATCTAAGTACGCCGCATATATATCTGCACATCCTGCGGTAATTCCCATAAAATCACAATCGTATTGCATCATATTTTGCGATGGACATTCTAAGTCCAAAACACAAAAACCGTTTTTGTAACCTATCGGAATATATTGTCCACTTTCGTCATAGAGTGAATATTCTGCATAACCATCATAATGCCAGTGATTGTGGCAATTGTCAAAAGTGAATTGGTCTGTCTCAAGGTCATTAAAAGAACCGATGAAGTAATCGTCTTGTCCAATATTTTCGATTCTCGTGTCAAAACGGATGAGATCTCTACGGCCTACGCCTTTAAGACAATTTTCTTCTATCAAGCAATTGTATTGATTATTATCATCAAAATTTTGTGTAATAGCATACATAGATGACCTCAATACAGCTTCATTTAATACTAAGTCTGGCCTATTCATACATTCAGGATCATCAAAAGAGTAGCACGATCCATCTTCAACAGTAGCCAACGGATTATAGTTGCATGCTTCAGGATCAGTACATCCAGTGACGGGACCTAAATAATTATACGTAAATTCTATATCTCCGCAAAGCGAATCTTTTCTGACCCTGATGAGATAATCTCTGTCATTGTTTAACACTTGATTTAATAATGCAAGACTGCCACACGTTGCATTGTCATCATTATAGTTTATCGTTGCAGTATTATCATCTGCAAATGGCACATCGCAATTGGGATAAATCCAAATGGTCGTATTACAATTCGGATCATTATTACAGGTCGTAAATTCATAAATACCTACATCGACAGGATGTACTAGATACCAAAATTCGTTAAATGATTGATTGTAAGAATCAGGAGAAATCTCTAGAGCATCGGTGCAACTATATCCGACAGGACAGTTAAAGTTATAAGTTTTAATTCCAGGGAAACCACTGATATTGTCAATTTCTTCACCATTTATAGAAAAACTGATATATCCATCATTTATAAAACCATCACCATATGAATCCATTAATATGAGTTCATAACAAAACTCATTTGATAAACAAAACTCTTCGTTGTAGACAGTATTATTGTCGTAATCTAAGGTATCTGGAGTTATGTAATATTGATTGCCTTCAGCGTCTATTAACTCAAATGTAAATTCATATCCATAATCATCAGTTCTGAATTCTATTGAGAATAATATTTCATCATCAGCGCAATCTTGTCCAAAAACAAAAGTGGGGAATGTATATAACAATGAAATTAGGCAAAGGGTATTAAGCGCTCTTATCATTCTTTTTTTGTTTAAAAATACCTTTATAAATAAATTTTGTCTAATCATTTGACGACAATAATGACTTAATGTCTTGAATGGTCAACGATTTAAATTGGAGAATGTTAAAATAAGAGGACTTTGTCAGTTAATTAGCAATAAAAGTTACTTTTTCGAAGTCTCCAACTTCTCCAATATTGGTAATCTAGATCCATATGTTTTGGCAATATTTGCATCATTAAACACGAGGTCAGTATCTCCAAATGCGACCAATCTTTGGTTCAACATAATGACCTTATCAAAATACTTTTTTACCGTAGAAAGATCATGATGCACAACCAATAGTGTTTTACCTGCTGCAGCAAGATTTCTCATTAATTTGATGATCTTAATTTCTGTTGTGATATCAATCCCAACAAATGGTTCGTCAAAAAAGAACAATTCTGCTTGTTGACATATCGCTCTTGCAATAAAAACACGTTGCTGTTGCCCTCCTGATAAAGCACCAATTTGACGATTTTTCAGATCTTCTATTTCCAATTCCTTTAGCGCATTAAGCGTGATTTTGTCATCCTCTTTATTTAATCTTTGGAATACACTTTTAAAAGGATATCTACCCATCTTTACCACATCTAATACTGAGGCAGGAAATTGCCAATCGATTTCATCTTTTTGAGGTACATAAGATACTTTTTTTCTTACTTCTTCGATATTTTTACCAAATACTTTTATAAACCCCGAATTAGAATCTATCAGTCCTAAAATGGATTTGAATAATGTAGATTTTCCAGCTCCGTTTGGACCGATTACACCATATATTGACCCTTTTGTAATGTCTAAATGAATGTTGGTTAATACTCTTTTATTTCCATAATTTACAGACAGTCCATCAACTTCTATTATATTATTGCTCATAGTTATCTCAATTTATAAATCATAAAAAATAAATTCCCAATCAATAATAATGCAATACTACCATATAAATAAAAGGGATGAATATTGACATCGCTATCTAATTTAGTCTCCGCATTTTCGATGCCTTTAAGCGCATTAGTTATGACATCGGTATTACTTTTGAGCATGCCAATATAAGTGCCACCATCACTATCTTTTTCTCCCAAAGAATCCGCATATAACTCTCCACCTATAGATACATTATTGTCTTTTGCTATTTGATTTACCATCTTAGGATTGATCGTACTTTCGATAAATATGGCTGGAATTCCCGATGATTGAATAACGCTACTTACTCGAGCTACATCTGATGCAATTGCTTCTGCATCCGTAGATATACCCATCAATGCTTCAAGCTGAAGACCATATTCTTGCCCAAAATATTCAAATGCATCGTGGCTAGTGACGAGCACTCTTTTTTCTTTTGGAATTGAAGCTATAGATTTTTGAATGTAGCTATCAAGTGAGACTAATTCTCCTAAGTAGTTGGTATAGTTTTCTTTAAAATAGGGACGATATGCTGGTTTTAAATCCGCAAGCGCTTGGTAAATATTTTCGATGTAAGTATATCCATTTTTAACACTCATCCAAGCATGTGGATCAAAGGCATTATCATATTCTGAAGACTGCAATGGTCGTAATCCTTCAGTAATGGTTATCACTTTAGCAGTAGATCCTGAATATGCAATGAGTTCGTTTATCCATCCTTCAAAAGACAAGCCATTGACAAAAATAATATCAGCACTTTTTACCAATTGGACATCGCTTGGAGTTGCTTCGTAAATATGAGGATCTCCACCTATTGGAACTATAGTAAAAATGTCAGCTTTATCTTTCGCAATATTTTCTGCCATATCAGCAAACATAGACGCAGAGGCAACAATTTTAATTCTTTCTTGTGAAAATAATAGCGTGCAGAATATGCATATGATGAATGTAATCGTAGTTTTCATTTATAACTTTTTTACAAATACATTTTCACTGATAATAGCACCAATCATTATATCTTTCTGTCCATCTATTTTGACAGAAATAGAATTGTCATAGGCAAATTTCTCAAGCACAGAAATAGATTTACCTATTTCTATTTTAAATTGACTCAAATGATGTAAAAAATCTTTATCATGCTTTTTTACTCCAACGACAATTCCAGATTCACCAACTGAGAGGTGTTGAACCAATTGCTGATTCCTAAGGGTGAAAATGCCTTGTACATCGGGGATTGGATCTCCATGAGGATCAAATTTGGGGTTGCCTAAGTAATCATCAAGCTTGTTTATAAGTTCATCAGACTCAATATGTTCTAATTGCTCAGCTAGATCATGTACCTCATCCCATCCAAAACCCAATTTTTCTACCAAAAATGACTCCCAAAGTCGATGTCTCCTAAGCAATAAAACTGCACGTTTTGTACCTGTAGGATTTAGTTTGACACCTTTGTATTTTTCGTATTGTATTAAATCTTTGGTTTTCAGCTTTTTAAGCATATCTGTAACCGATGCTGGAGATGTGTTTACTTCCTTTGCAATTTGGTTAGTTCCGACCATAGCATTTTTGATCTTTCTGGAAATATTGAATATGGCTTTGATATAATCTTCTTCTGTAGCTGAAATCACGGATTTATTTTTAGACAAATCTAAAAAATATTTTTCAATATACTAAATCAAGATTCATATACAAATTGTTTTTATATAAGTCCTTGAATATCTAAACTATTGAACAAATGATTATCAAATTTACTAGTATTATGTCTATATTTGCAGCCGCGTTTAATAAAACGCATATACAATTTCTATAATAACATAAAACGAAACGAAATATGGGGCAGACAATAATTTATGCAATACCTGTTTTAGGAGTAATTGCATTATTGTACACATTTATCAAATCCTCTTGGGTTGGAAAACAAGATGTAGG
>JAHDBF010000014.1:9649-36584 GCA_020630525.1 Saprospiraceae bacterium | reverse complement strand
CCAAAACATGCATAATTGCCTTTGTCATAAATATAGATAATGTCATATTCAACATCTCGTTCTGGAAAACCAAAAATCGTTACTGGTAATTCCGCATATGCAAAAGTTCCCATAAATTCATCCTCACTATAGACATCAAAAAAATCATTTGTTGTTTCCTGATTTTCAAAGTTTAAGACTAAAGCGTAGGTACTATCACCATCGCATTCTATAGGATCCACAATAATATTATGTATTGAGCATTCAGGAATTGTCTCACAGCATATTGGTTCTTGAAATTCGAAAACATTTCTACATTCTTCATTGGCGTTATCTATTATTACAAACTCATAAATGGTTTCGCAATCACCGATTAATGGTCCAATGGTGTAAAAATCTTCACCATAATTAAAGTTTCCATAGTTGATGCCATTTCCTCTTACGGTAAATGAATCTGCAATTGAATTTGCAACATCGAATTCTAAATCAACAAAGAAAGCACCATCGTTATCACATTCGTGTATTTCTGCAAAAACATTATTTATTGTACAATAAACATTACAATCATCAATGATCCCAATTTCTATTGCTCCAAAACATAGAATATCTTCACTATCTAAAGCAAAAAACTCATAAGATGTAGAATCCATCATAAATGGACCTAAGTTTATTATTGTATCCACATTACTAAAATTCCCATAGGTGCTACCATTCCCTCCAAGGGTAAAGCCATTTTGGGTATTGCTAGAATTATATCCCAATATAACATCAAAAGTCAATGAGTCTTGATTACAATTTATGATCTGCGCATCTAATGAAATGTCGCAAGTACAATCATTAAATATGGTACCATCTATGCAACAATTGGAATTATCGTTCTCGCAAATCGTAATTGTTTGAGAACCGCTAAATCCATTCAAATTAATAGGAAGATCGTTATAACTGTGGAAGCTATTAAATTCGTCATCAATAAATACATCAAATCCAACACCTTGTACTCCCTCATATTCAAAGTTTACTGAAGCGTCAAATATTCCTTCTTCACAATCTGATGTATTTATAACTAGATCAAATAAATTGCAGTTAGGGCAACATACTGGAGCTATTGGAAATGTTGCTGTACAGTTACTTTCTTCAGGGTTTGAAATTATAAAGAAATAATCTGTTTCGCAATCTCCTGAAAATGGCCCAATGTCTACGGGTAATTCTGAAACACTAAATTCTTGAGTAAAACTAGAGCCAGTTTCACTGATTACAAACAGGTTGTTGTCTATCTCAGCAGTGTTGAAATTTATCGATACCCAAAACGCTTGATCCCCATTACAATCAACCACCTCATATGCTAAGTCATTAATAGAGCATTGTCCATGAATGTAATTACTAATTAGCATGAAGCTTAGGAAAACTAGAAATCTCATGTTAGTTACTGTTTTGAAACAAGATATGAAATAAAAATGCATAAATTAATAAATACCAATAACCCAATTGGGTAATGTCCAATGAATCACCGCAAAATTTAGGATTTGTTTGATGAAAATTAAAGATTTTGACTGATTCTAAAAAATAAAAATTAATTAAAAAATCAATTATCTCTGATTATTAAGCATTTAAATATGTAATAAAATTATCATATGATATCATATTAATTGTTGTGTTAATATGAATGGCTTTTTGGAATAGAACTTGGCATAAATGAGTAAACGAAGTATAAGTCTGCCTAATAATTAGGTGAACTTATTTTTTGAGCAATACGAATTTTATCTAAAAACCCAAAAGTCGATGAAAAGACAATTACTAAAACGCTTACAGCAATTCATACCAATTATCGGATTGGTATTGTTTATGCTCCAAAGTAACCTTAACGCACAGGTAAACTTTGCAGGTGGAGTATCTCCATCTTGTACATGTGATCAGTCTGTAATAGATGGTTACATTGCTGAAGGGAATTTGCCACCTGGCTTTACATTGCCAGCAGGACATATTCTTGCAAGAGTAGAATTTCAATCATCAGGTCCATCTGGTACTAACTTCATTGCGTACAATGGAGTTGATGTTTTTGACCCTACTAATTTATCGATGCCTGTAACAATGACTCAGGCAAATGAAGTAGGGCCTACAGGCTCCAATATTGAATACGAACTATTTGTTGTCACATTACCAGCAGGAAGTCCAAGTTTTGATATTGGATTTGAGACACTAGGTGGGAATATTCAGTATGAGGAAACTATCAATTCTTTGCAATTACACACTAGTTGTCAATTGCCAATAGTTAACATTAATTCATTTGCAAGTTCTTTTTGTAGACAGGAAGCAGGTGCTACTGCGCCAATAACTGCCTCTTTAAATGATGGGTTTCCGTATCAATACACTTTTAGAATATTGAATGAAGATGGTGATATTGTTTCGACAGTAGGTCCTTCATCATCTGCAACATTAAACCTTGATCTAAACATGTCTGTTGGAACTTATACAATTCAAGTTGATGCAGAAAGACTTAGTGGAGGTGCTAGTGCTTGTACATTGATGAATGAAACATCAATAGTTATTACTGATGCATCTGAAAATTATTCGACTATTGGTCCAGATGAATTATGTATAAATGGAAGTCAATTTGACTTTTTCATAAGTCCAGGCAATGAACTTGTTACAACGCAGATTACACCAAGCCTAAAGAGAGAGGATGGTAGTCCAGTAACTGGATTTGGTCCGACAAGTAGTATATGGAGTAGTACTGGTTCTGGATCAGATATGACTGCACCATTTACTGGATCTGGGGTAGGTGCTGAGTTACCAGCTTCTTTGATTCCAGGAGAATATTTTATTTGTTTGTCAACAGAACTTAATGGTTGTATAATTGAAGTGAATCATCCATTTGAAGTTACGGAACCTCAAGCATCTATATCTGGTGAATGTGATGTGTATTGTGGGCAAGAGGTAAGTTATACCTTAGTAACAGATGAAGATATAGAACCGCTTTCAGTGGTTTGGACAACAAATTGCTCAGCAGGAGGAAACCCAAATCCACCTTCATGGGTGCCTCAAAATCCATTGAACGCAAGCATAACATGGGATAATTCAACAGCTGTTGATCATGAAATATGTGTTTCAGGTCTTACCACTGAAGGATGTGCATTTAGCTACACCAAAGAAATAACATTCTTAAATGGTTCAGCAAATATTTCTATTGAAGGAGACACATATGTATGTGCAGGAGATGATCCAATCTACTGTTTAGAAGGATTTAATAATTTGCCAGCAGATACATATGATTATACTTGGCAATTGTTTGATTCATCAAATGCAGACGTTAGTTTATCATTCTTGCTTTCTCCAAATGGAGCATGTCAATCAATCAATTTTGCAAATGGCATCCCTGGATCAATATATACTTTACAATTAAATGTTACTCCACAAGCGGGAGTGAATTGTAGTGGGTTTACAACTAGCTTGCCTATTGAGATAGCTGATGATGAGATAGAAACTTTAGCGTGTATATCCAGTGGGTTAAATGTAAGTATAGGCAACAACTGTGAATTAGCAGTTACTGCTGATCTGATTCTAGAAGGTATTTCTAATGTAAATAATGATCAATATGTTATTATGTTGTTTGATGTTACCACTCAAACTGCGATTGATGGGAACATATTAACACATGATCACTTAGATCATCAGATAGAAGTAAAAGTTTTACAAGATTGTTCAGGTCAATCATGTTGGGGATATATCACCGTTGAGGATAAGTCAGTTCCTGTAGTTGATTGCCAATCTGGAATTTTTGATGTAGAATGTGAAGCATTAGCTGACATTGAAGATCCAATTTATTTTCCAACTTTTGAAGATGATGTAATTGTAGTTGCGTCTGGTACAGGAGAATGGACACTTACAAATTTTGATAATTGCGGATTAGCCACATTGACTTTTGAAGATGTAAATATGGACGATGATTGTGCAGATCCAGCCAGAGTTGATAGAAGATGGATAATTACAGATGAAAACGGAGCAACATCAGTTTGTGTTACCAGCTTTAGTGTAAGTCAAGATGAAGATAATATCATCATGCCACCAAACTATGATGATGTAATACCAGGTGCTGAGCCATCATTGTCTGATTGTAGAGAGATATTTTTACCAGATGGAACTTCGACAGGCATGTTTAATTGGCCAGAAGATGGAAATGGTAACCCTGATCCCTCTTTTACTGGATATCCAACAGGTGCGGCTTGTTCTAAGGTCCAAGTATTAGGATATAATGATACAAATTTACAGGCATGTTCGCCAGGTTCGAATTCAAGAAAAATTATCAGAGAATGGATAATCTGGGATAGTTGTTCTCAAAGAGATACTATAATTCCTCAATACATTACATTGATGGATACAACTCCACCAATATGTGTGAGTCCAAATGAGTATAGTGTCGAAGCGGAAGAACATGAATGTACAAATAGAATCTTCGTGCCAAGTCCAATAATTGTTGGAGAATGCGGAGAATTTACAGTAGAATTATCTTACAAATTAAGAGACGAGAACGGAATTATTTTTGAAAACTTCGTTACTGATGGTGTTTCTGGAACATTTGAAGATGGATATTATATTGACGGTTTAGATTTTAGATCAGATTCTCTTTGGATTAATTATAAAGTAATTGATGCATGTGGAAATATTACTCCAGGATGTTTAAATGAGGTTGCATTAATAGATGTTACTCCTCCAAGTCCTGTTTGTGATTTGTTCAATAATATTACATTAAACGAAGAAGGATATGCTTTTGCAGGACCTGAATCGTTTGACGACTCTAGCTATGATAATTGTGGTGTTTATCAGACTGTAATAAAGAGAATGGATCATGGTGCAAATTGTGGAGATTGTTTAAGACCGCAATTTGATTTCATGACCTACTTAGGAGAATACGAAGGAAGTTATTACTACTTATCCAATGAAAAAGTATCAGGATTTAAAGCTTTAGCCTATGGTAGAGCAATCGAATCTGTGGTTGCTGTAATAGATTCTACTGCAGAAAATAATTGGATTAATGATAGGGTAGGAGAATATACAATAGACCCATACTTTGTAGGTTACTCATCAGAAAATCTAAATAATGATGATATGACTGATTCGGATTTTGCTACTGAATTAGGAGGAACAATAAGTACTGTAGGTTTTGAAAATTGGGGAGCAGGTGAACCATCTTGGAATGCCCAATCAAGAGGAAATCTTTACGTAACAGTATTGTCCGATGGAACATGGGATGCAAAGAGACAAAACGAAGGACATTTCCAATATGTAATAGAAGTAAAAGATCCTTGTGAATTTGATCAACAAGCCAAATTTTGTTGTGCTGATGTTGGTCAAGAAACAATGGTTATAACCAGAGTAATTGACCACTTTGGTAATTATGATGATTGTATGGTCAATGTTGACGTGCAAGACCTGATTGATCCAACTGTGGAAAATAGTGTACAACCATTAGTAGATGTAGATTGTGAATTTTTAGATGGTACAGACTATGCAGAAGGCATAAATAGTACAGCTTTAGATTCCATATTTGGTACAGTTACATTTGTGGATAATTGTTCCGTAGTGGTTGATTACGATGTAGTAATATCTGACGAATCTAGTTGTGGTGTGTTTACCATTACAAGAACATGGACTGCAACAGATGCATTCGGGAATGCAACTACAGTGACGCAAAGAATCTCAGTAGGAAATAATGATCCTTTTGACGAAAATGACATTAACTGGCCAGATGATTATGATTTAAATGATTGTAGCAATGGTACAGATCCTGAGGATTTACCTACTAGATACAGCGTTCCTCAATATAGAAATAATGACAGTTGCGCTAAACCTGCAGCAACACATACAGATCAGATATTTAATAATGTAGAAGGTGCTTGTCAGAAGATAATTAGAACATGGACAGTGATCGATTGGTGTCAAGAAGATTTACAATGGACATGGAGACAAATCATTAAAGTTTATGATGATGAAGGTCCAGAATTTATCAATGGATGTGATGATATATTAGAAGACATTGACGGTACATTTACTGCTGATTGTAAGTTTGAAACAAACGACGAAGGATTGAAAGCTGTTGTTGCAGATAACTGTAATAAAGTAAATGAAATCATAGTAAGATACGATCTTGATTTAGGAAATGATGGTACTATAGATAGAGAAAATGTATTGTCTAATAACGCAAATGGTGTTTATCCTTTCGGAACACATAAACTTACTTGGACTGCTGAAGACAGATGTGGAAATATAAGTACGTGTATGATGATATTTGTGATTTCTGAAGACAAAGATCCTACGCCTTATTGTTTATCAGAAGTTGTAGTAGCAATACCATATTCTGGTCAAGGATTAATCTGGGCATCAGATTTTAACCTAGGAAGTTTTGATGATTGTGGAGAATATGTCGACTTGGCTTATTCATTTTCAGAAGATGTAAACTTTACATCATTGCCATTCTCTTGTGATGATATCACTAATGGATTATCGGTAGATACAATTGCATTAGAAATGTGGGTGACTGATAGCGATGGAAATCAAGCATTCTGTCCTGTAAAACTTATTGTACAAGATAATTTAGATGCCTGTGATAACGGTGGTAATGGTGGTAACGGTGGCAATGGTGGCAACGGTGGATATGAAAGAGCGAACATTGCTGGAAGTGTGTACACAGAATCTAATGAGATGTTAAGTGATGTTGAAGTGAGTTTGATGCAAGATGATTCTGCAATGAATGTTAATATGACAGCAGGTGGAAGCTATGCTTTCCAAGACATACCAATGTACAGTAACTATAATGTAGTTGCTAAGAAAGACGATGATTACTTAAATGGAGTAAGTACACTTGATTTAGTATTGATCCAAAAGCACATTTTAGATATTGACAGACTAGATAGTCCTTATAAAATGATTGCTGCGGATGCTAACAATTCTCAATCAATTTCTGCTATTGATTTGGTTCAAATTAGAAAGTTGATCTTAGGAATATATGACGCATATCCCAACAATGATTCATGGAGATTTGTAGAGGAAGATTATACTTTCGCTGATGTTAATAACCCATGGCCATTTGCAGAGTCTATTAATATTAATGACTTGGATCAAAATGAAGAAGGTAGAGATTTCTTAGGAGTAAAGATTGGTGATGTGAATGGATCTGTGGTTGCAAATGTGAATAGTCAACAGACAGCTACAAGATCTCCTAAGAGTGTTAAACTAGATGTTATAGAATCTATAGATAATGAAGGCGTAACAAGTTACAGTATTGTTTCTACAGAAGATTACAATATCGCTGGTGCACAGTTTAGTGTTCAATTAAATGTGAAAAATGCAGAGATATTAGCGTTTAATTCTGGTGTGA
The DNA here is from genome assembly GCA_020630525.1 of Saprospiraceae bacterium. Classification (GTDB taxonomy): domain Bacteria; phylum Bacteroidota; class Bacteroidia; order Chitinophagales; family Saprospiraceae; genus JAHDBF01. The sequence goes on along the minus strand of JAHDBF010000014.1, from coordinate 29,233 downwards.
TTAACGTAGCGAATGAAAATATTTCACTCAAAAATCAATCGAAAGAAGCATTAATGAGTTGGAATGCTCAGACGACAATAACAGTACTTAAAGGAGAAGAATTATTTTCAATAAAAGTACTTAATGGTGCCGATGTAAATCCGCAATTAGTATTGACTGAAACACTATCTGCAGAGGCTTACATTGAAAACGAAAATGAAATTTCCACTTATGGAATTGAATTTAATACCGTTGATGAAAATATTGGGGCTGAGTTTACTTTATATCAAAATAAACCAAATCCATTTACAAACGAGACAAGCATAAGCTTCGATTTACCAAGCGAAGACAACGTGTTTATTCAGATAATAGACAATACCGGGAAGGTACTGTACGAATTGAATGATAACTTTAATAGAGGATATAATGAAGTTACCATTAGTACAGAATCACTTAACACATCGGGCATACTCTATTATCAAGTATCAACCAATACTCATATCGCTACACGTAAAATGATTGTACTTAAATAAATTAAAATCGTTGCAAGATGATTTGACTTTTGCCGAGTCATCTTGCTTCTGAAAATTTACTAAAACGGATTTAAATTAATAAAATGAATATATCAAAATTATCAGCTTTGACTAATAATATTGCTTTCATGGCTTCAGTAAAATCTAGCATGTTCGCAGTACTTTTAGCAATGCTTTCAATCACCAATGTTGCTCAGGCACAGGTAGATTGTGATGAAGTTGAAAATCTAGTTCTAGGTTGTAACGGTTCAATCAATGTTGCGCTAAATGCAGATTGTTCCGCGCACATTACACTAGAGATGGTATTGGCAGGAACACCATGGACAAACCCTGCTTATCCATCTTTGGATTTCAATGATTTTCAATTAACTATTTTAAATAACGGTGTTGCTTACCCAAGAGTTAGTTCTTCATTAACCATCTTAGGGATTGATGAAGTAGGATTACAATTAGAAGCAATGATCTCTATTCCTACTTGTGGGATATCATGTTGGGGATACTTAAACTTAGAAGATAAGTCTTCAATGATACTAGACAATTGTGGAGATTATACCATCAGTTGTGCAGAGTTTGAAGAAGGAAATTCACAGACAATAAACAGACCTAACGTAGATAGTGCCTGTTCACTTGATCCAGATGACATAACATTTGAATACAGTGATGATACATTAGCGATTAACTGTACATTGGGATACGCTACAACGATCAGTCGTACTTGGAATGCATTAGATGAAGATGGGGAAATTATCACCTCTTGTACACAAAATATTTTTGTAAACAAGATGGATTTGGCAGATGTTGAATTTCCAGATGATTATATACAGACTGTGACAAATAGTCTTGATTGCAGTATTTTTGATAATCAAGACCCTGAAGTTACAGGGTATCCAACTGGAATCAGATGTCCAAATATTCAATATTTTTATACTGATAATAATGGGTTTGACATGTGTGGAGCAAGTATCAAAATGTTGAGAGAGTGGACTGTAATTGACTGGTGTACTGGTGGTTTTGTTGAAGGTTCGCAAATCATCAAAATTCTTGATTTAGAACCTCCTGTCACAGTTTGTCCTGTAGATCAATTGGATACCTTATTCTTGGCTACTTCAAGTAATATTTGCGAAGCAGATATTAACCTTGATCCATTAAATTTAGCTCATGGATTTGGCGCATTTGCACTGTTAGAAGATTGTTCTGGTATTGTAATAACAGTAGAGTATAGACAAGCAATTCCAGGCACAGATATTCCAGATGAGTCTGAAGATTTTACATCGCTTGGTATTGTAGAGGAAGCTGATGGAACTTACTCTTTACCTCCAGTTCCAGAAGGAGTTGTATGGATAAGATATGGCGTTGAAGATGAATGTGGAAATAGACCAGTTTTAGATCCAACAGTTGGAACAGATGATGCAAACAGTTGTAGATTCGAAATCCGAGTAATGGACACATTACCTCCAAATCCAATTTGTGAAGGATTTACTAAAGTTCAATTGGATGACAATGGTCATGTAGAAGTTTTTGCAGAAACATTTGACGATCATTCTTATGATGTATGTGAAGAGCAATTTATGTTCCTAGTAAGAAGACTTGACGGTACTTGTGCAGGATATGAAGATGATGCAGAATATCACTTAGAAGATGGCATTGATGACTTGGATGAAGCATTAGTTATTGATGCAAATAATGATGGAATATTTGATGGAGAATGGAATCAAGATACGATCAGCTCAGTAAATTTTTGCTGTGAAGATTTGGGAGATACTATTACCGTTATGTTAATGGTGATTGATAGGTCTGGAAGATATGCAGAGTGTCTTGCAACGGTATGTGTGTCTGATGATGGAAGTACCTATGATATAGATTGTCCTGCTGATAGCACTGTAGTATGTGGAACAGATTATGAAGCAATAGAATTTGATGACATCATGTATAGCTCTACTGGAATTTGTGGAGAAGGTCCAGCGGAGGTAGTGGACGTAAAATTCAATGAAAGTTTGAATGATTGTGGAATTGGCGTAGTGAGAAGAACAGTAACTGTGGAACTACCAAATGGTTCTACCAGATTCTGTACGCATAGAATATTTGTTAGACAAGAATTACCAATAAACTATGATAGCATAGTTATAGATTCTGTATTGTCTATCGATGGCTGTGATTATAGTGCAAATAGTATAGATCCATCCATCATCGGAGGAATACCATATTTCTTGATTGATGTACCATGTTCAAATATTCATATTTCTCATGAGGATCAAGTATTGACTTTAAATCCTTCGACAGATGCTTGTCTAAAAGTAAAAAGGACTTGGACTTTAGTTGATTGGTGTTTATATGATGAGACTAATGGTGCTGATGGTATATGGACAAGAATTCAGATCATAAAAGTGACTGATGGCGAAAGCCCTGAAATAGTATCAAGTTGTGAAGACGTGCATGTGTACGCTGATGGAGATTGTCAAGCACAAGTACATTTGGAAGTTACAGTCGATGACAATTGTACCTATGGTAGTGATATTACTACTTTGTTGGTTACTTATAATATAGATGTATATAACGATGGAGATGCCTCTAATGACATAAATGGAACTGGCACAGGATTATGGGAGGTCTTGCCTTCGGGTTACCATACGGTAACATGGACAGCAAGTGATGCTTGTGGAAATGTTGGCGATACATGTACGCAGACAGTAACGGTAGTAGGAGATGATCCACCTTCTGCAATCTGTTTAGCGAGTATAGTATGGAGTTTAAATCCTAGTGGTATAGCTACAGTATGGGCTTCAGATTTTGACCTAAAGAGTGAAGGAGGTTGCGGAACTGATAGCGAATTGACATTCTCGTTTACGCATCCGGACAATGGTATCAATCAATCTATAGAATTTGATTGTGATGATATATTGAACGGTGTAATTGCCAATATCCAAATTGAGATTTGGGTGATCGATCAGAATGGCGTTTATGAGTCTTGCTATGCTACCTTAATACTTCAAGATAATCATGATGTGTGCGAAGATGCAGGTTACGGTAGAGGCATTGTCCAAGGAAAAGTAATCACAGAAAACAATGAAGGTTTAATGGATACTGAAGTAGAATTGCATGATATGGGCGAAAGTGATATGGCAATGAATATGACAGCTAACGATGGAGAGTATCTGTTTGAAGATGTTGTATTTAACGGTAACTATATGGTTTCGCCAAAGAGAGATGATGATCCACTAAACGGAGTAACTACCTTGGATATGTTAAATATTCAAAAGCACATTTTGGGAGTTAAAACATTGGATTCTCCATATAAGATGATAGCAGCAGATGTCAATAGATCTGAGAATATTACTTCTATTGATTTAGTAGAAATCAGAAAATTAATCTTAGGGATTTATGATGAGTTTCCTCATACTGATTCATGGACATTTATCTATGCAAACCATACCTTCGCTGATCCTTCACAACCTTGGGATTTTGCAGAAGAACATTACTTAAATGAGATGTATCAAGATGAAATGAATATAGATTTCTACGGAGTAAAGATGGGAGATGTTAATGGTAGTGTTTCAGTAGAAGGATTGGTAGATGGAGATGTGCAATTACGATCTTCAGATGCAATAGTGTTAAGTTATAGTGATGCACAGATTGTGGCTGGTGAAAGTATATCAGTACCGTTTGTTGCAGAGGAAAGCTATTACTTAGAAGGAATGCAATTTACGTTAAACTTTGATGCTGATAAATTTGAGTATAAAGCTATTGAAGGAGCAAAGTTAGCATTGTATGACAATAATGTTGGAACGAATAGGGTAGCATCAGGAATCATCACATTAAGTTACGATGATTACAGAGGCATCAATATTAAAAAAGGAGCAACATTATTTAATGTAGAACTGATAGCTAAGCAATCAACAAATTTGAGTAACGCATTTAGTATAAGTTCTGATATAACAAAAGCAGAAGCTTATGGTGAATCGGATGAAATATTACAAATAGTTTTAGAATCTCAAAAAGATGGAAACGATATTGGACAGATCAAATTGTTCCAAAATCAGCCAAACCCATTCGGTAATGAAACATCAATTGGTTTTTACTTACCTAATGCTTCAGAGATAAACTTTGAAATATTAACTACAGATGGAAAAGTGTTGTATAGAGTGAATGATGCATTCGAGAAAGGACATCACAATATAACCATCGATGCCAGCAGATTTGCAAACAAAGGAGTCATGCTTTATAAATTAGAATCTGGAAACTTTACAGATACTAAAAAGATGATCCTATTAAACTAATATTTGGGTTCTTATATTTCTTAGTTGGTCGGACGAGCTACAAATCGTTCGACCACTTTTAAAACTTCGGGATATAGTCGTAATTCAAAAGAGAAAATGTTCTCAATTACTTTAGAAAAAAAGCACAGCTGGGGAGCTGTGCTTTTTTAATTTAAAAGTTTTTTCGAATAGTCGATTCCTATAATTTAACTATCTTTTTGATGGCAATTTTATCATTGGATTCAAACTGAATATAGTACATTCCAGCATTCAATTCTGCCAAGTTGATTTGTGAATTAAATGCAGATTTTTTTATTAAAGAACCGTCTGCATTGAAAATTGCATAATTAGCTATTTCTACAGATGCATTTACATTTAAAAAGTTAATAACTGGGTTTGGAGAAACAGTGATTGCATTGCTAAAATCTAAATCAATGTTACTACTAATTAATGCTATGTCTGCAGCATATCTTGGCAATATTTGGTATCCAGAATCATGCGGTTCGCTATTATCAAATTGCCCACCTATTCCAGTAAGATTAAAAGATTGTGTTGGGGCAGCCATAGAAAATAAATCAACTTCATTATCAATTCTCATCGCATAGGTGTTCACTCCATCAGTGATGTCTACATTAAATCCACCACCAGAACCAGTCCATTGACTTGGGTCTACTATCGTTACGTTTTTAATTTCTATCAAGCTAGATTCTGTTGTTTCATCCAAAGCAGTTACTACATCAGCTGTGACTGCAGCATTTCCAGAAGAATTTACAGTTATTGAATCTGCTACAATTTGTGTTAATCCATTAAAGAATCCAATCGTTCCTTGGATAGAAATATCATCGCCTTCCACTGCTTCGTAACCTGCAAGATTATCATTATTAAATACACCAATACCTTCATTGTTCTCGTCAATAATTGTACAAATCAAATCTGAAGTAGATAGACTAAACCCATGAACAACACCTCTCAATGTACAACTTACTCCTAACGAGTCTGGAATCCCTTCTGCATTGTTGGTTGTTACAGTTGGGATAGTATACTGCGGATAGTTCGATTCCATTGGTGGTTCTACAGTGGTATTGTATGGATCAATATCAGCCATATATCTTGGGAATAATTGATATCCAGAATCATAAGGACTACTATTGTCAAATTGTCCACCTAATCCCGTAACATTAAATGTTCCCTCAGGTGCTGGCAGATTATAGATATCTACATCGTTATCTATCCTTATGGCAATGGTATCTGCTCCATTTGTAATGTCTACATTAAATCCAGAACCGCTATTGGTCCATTGTGATGGATCGACCAAAGTTGCATTTTCAAAAGTCACCAATTGAGATTCTGTATCTTCACCAAGACCTGTTATAATTGTTGGGTCTACTAATGTTTCTGGTTCTGAAAAACGCGTAAGCATATCAACCACAACTTGAGCATATCCGTTAAATTGATCTAAAGTTCCTGTTACTATGACCCTTTCTCCTTCTGAAAGCATATAAGGAGTATCACCGTTAAATATCCCTACACCATTATTTTCGTTATCAATAATTGTCATCTGAAGACCTCCAGGTCTTAAATTAACACCATATACTATTCCAGAGAATTGAACAGTATCGCCAAGAAGTGTTAATGCTCCAGAAGAATCTATTATTGTGGCCTCAGCTATACTTAGACCAATACTATTTCCTTCACCATTGCCTCCTGTATTTGGATCTTCTTCACAAGAAGCCGTATTTGCCATACCAGGACTTCCTAGCACTAGTTTTCCATTAATCATTACATCTGGTCCTTCTAAAGCTACCGACCAAGAAGCAGGATCACTATTGTCTTCTCCACAAAACTCTATAGAAGCTCCGCCTCCATCAGTACCATCATCAAAGGTTGGCCAAGGTGCATCAGAACCATAGGTTACCGTTAAAATTGTATCTCCAATTGCATTTACAATTCCTACTGTTTCTCCACCATTACTCAATGCTCCTTCACATTCAATAGCGTCGGTATTAAATACAGATTGAAAAGCAGATAAATTTACTGCGAGTACAACATAAGATTCAGCTGCAAGGCTATAGTCTGCAAATGTGTATTCGACACCAACCATACTATAACCAGTCAGGTCAATTGCTTCTGTACCTGAATTGTAAATTTCAATATATTCCAATGAATCCGTTCCAGATTCTGGCGGATTATACATGATTTCATTAATTATCAAGTTAGAATCTTGGGCATTTAACCAAGTAAAAGATAGCATTAATAATGCGAAGAGTAAACGTTTTAACATGTTTATTGATTTAGGTTCTAATAAAAATTTCTAATAATTATGAGTTCACTTGCAAAATAATGGTAAATATCTTTAATTGATAATATTGATATATGAATTATATATTATTTTTCAATGTGTTAATGGTATACATAATGCTATTTTTATTGATTCTAGGTTATGAAATATTTTTAGATAGAGAATTTTTGTAAAGTACCCGTCAAAAATCAACTCAATTTCATTTTAGGAATGCATTTTGTCCTTGATAGTTATATAAATAAAGAGAGTAAGTCATAATTCTATTTTAATCCTTTGATTGAATCGTGATTTACAATAATTAGTGCACCAAATGTGATATAAACATATTTGCGATTCATTGTAATATTAACGTATCTTTGTTTTTCTTAATATGTAATACACGCTTTTTCCCTCTTATAATCCTTTTAAGATCAATACAACCCTTATTAGATTTTTTTTAATTGATATTATTTTATCAGAATAACTAATAACTGTGTTTAAAATCGAGATTATGAAAAAGTTTGCTGTTGTAGCACTGCTCACACCCTTATGTTTATTCCTCACATTTTCTTGCTTTGCTCAATCAAAAGTTGAAGTATTAGACTTTGACAAGGATTTACCATTTGAGGCTAAAAAAAATAGTGATAAAACAAAGCGACCCATTTTAGATAAAATGGACAATGCACTTCAATCTATGGATTTGGAACAAATAGAAAAATTACTAACATCTAACAGTGATATCTATTTTGCAAATTTGAAAGATGAACTTGATGAAAAGTTTAAATTAATAAGTGCGCACGATTCCATTCAATTCTATGGGACAAAGATTAATGAAGGATCAAGAGGCAATTTTGGATTAGCAAAGTTTTGGTATAGTTCAGAGGATACCAATAATAAACTGAACATAAGGTATGTTTATAATTTTGTCGGTGAAGACATGAAAATAGTCTTTAAAGATATATTGATTTTTGAAGATGATGAATTGGTGTTTTCAGCTCCCAGTAAATATTTCGAGTTAAATAGAATAATGTTTACGGAAGAAGAAGAAAGCGCAAAAATTGAAATTCAAAAGAATCGAACTATTCTAAACTCACTAGCAATTCTTCACGAAAATGGAGAAACATATTTTGATGATGATAATGATTTCTTATCTCAAACCTATGGTAATATTTCTTGGTATTATGCATTAGAAAATATGCCAGAAAAAACAATCATCGCTGCATCAAAAGGATTAAAACTCAACCCTAAAGCAAATTGGATAAAAATTAACTTATTGAATGCATATGCTATGTTGGGTAAAATGAAAGAAGCATATGACATCATAGATAACAATATAAACGATGATACAGATATCGGTACTTTTAAAGAGGTAAGTCTGTCAGATTTAGATGAGTTGAAAAAGTATATTTCACCTTACAATTATGATCTTTTAGTTCAAAGGATTAATGACAAATCTATAGCTTCTAAGTAGCTTGTAAATTATAAAATAATTTGATATTAATTAGCACTTGATCTTTCTTAGGTCAGGTGCTTTTTAGTAGAAAGAATTTTTATAACAATGATTCTAAAACTATAATCTTTAAAAATACTTAGAGAAAAAGACCTTATGTAATTGCCTTTTTAATTGTGGATATGTTTATATTTACGGCTGCACATTATGAAATTACTTAACAATCCAACATTAAAATGAGTCACCCAAATTCTTCTTTTCCGAATGATTCAAAATTCCTTTACATTCCAATGTCGAGGTTCCTTTTTTTAAGCATAATTACTTTAGGGCTTTTTCAGGCATATTGGATTCATAAAAATTGGAAATACTTAAAGGAAAGAGATGGGATGAGTATTCTACCATTTTGGCGTGGAATTTTTGGCGTCCTTTATTGCCATTCTATATTCGATGAAATTAAGTTTGATGAAGAATGTAAAGAGATAAAATCTGCAGAATTTTCAACTGCTATTTTAGCTACAGGATGGGTTTTGGCTACAATAGTATCAACAATTTTGGGTTATTTTGAAGACACAACTTTTTTGATTTTAAGTATATTGATTTCTTTATTTTCTTTTTTATTTTTTATTCCTGTTCAACAATATATTAATGATGTAAATTATACTTCTAATCCAAGACCAGAATATCACCATTGGAGTATGGGGCAGATAGTTTGTTTAATTTTTGGAGTGATGTTATGTGTGATTTTTATGCTTACTCTTGCTGGGGCAGCGTATATAGGTGGACAATTTTAGTAATAGAATAATGCATCAAAATATCCGATTAAGTTATGTTGGGTTAAAATTTCAATTCAGACCAAATGAGTAAATTGCAATTAGTTTTAATAATATTCATCAATTTTTTTAGCTTACATTTTATCTTTGCTCAACCCAGTTTTTTAACTCAATACGAAAGAGACGCACTTAGTTTAAATCCTGCATTGACTGGTATATACCAAGGTGAACATAGGTTAAGTGTAAATTATATAAATGGACATGATGAACTGTTTGAGATTGTTGATCATGGAACTATCTCATTGTCCTATGATACAAGAATACAGCTTACTCAAAAGAATGCTTTAGGATTAGGATTTAATGCGACCATATCAAATCATCCAAATAAACGTTTTGAGAAGCGTTATGGCTTTAATTTTTTAACTTCTTTTATAAAAACAATAAGCAATACCAATTCGAAAAAACATATTATTAGTGGGGGAGTAAACTTGGGAATGCAATATGAGAATCAAAGGTCTGTTCCTAATTTTTTTACTCCTCTCAACTCTACCGTTGATGACATAAATATTGCTTTAGAATTAATGTCACCTAATAGTTTGTGGGGATTAAATTTTTCTTTTGGTCTTAACTGGAAATTTGTTAATTCTAAGAAGTTTTCATTCAATTCAGGGTTAGGATTAAATAAGATTCTTAATATATACTTTGTTGAGAAATTTAATATAGATTTAATAGAGCACCTTAATCAAAATAATAGCGAATATGAATCCATAATATATTATGACGTAAATGATTCTCGTAACACAAATTTGTTTTTATACGCGAATGTGGAAATTAAACAAAGTGAAGTTTTTTCATTCTTGCCATCTGCAATGGTTGCAGTGAATGGAGATAAAATACAATATTTCTTGCGTGCTCCTCTGCAATTCGGTTTTAGGGAAGATAAGATCGTCCGCTCAATCCAAGCAGGGTATGGAGCTATTTTCTTTCAATTAAATAATTATTCAAACGAATTCCTCGATCATATGGTTAATGCCTCTATTGAGTTTTTTGATTTTGATATTGGTATTGCCTACAGAACAAACAAAAGCGCATACTATAATCCAGCCACTTGGGAAATTTCGTATGTTAAGATATTTAAAAGCAAATAGTTGAAAATCCCATAAATAATTACTAATTTAATTAGGAAAAAATATCAAAAATGAAATCATTACTTAAAACTTCAATCACACTATTTGTACTATTATATGTCACTACCATATATGCCCAAGATCGATTCTTTACCCACTATGAGCGTGCACCTCTTGAGTTGAATCCATCGCTTGCAGGATTGTTTGATGGGAAACATAGGGCACTTATTAATTATCGCAATCAATGGCCTTCTTTATTAGGAGAAAATTCCTATCAATCAACCTCCATTGGTTACGATACGAAAGTTAACATTTCTGAAAGTCATCATTTTGGAATAGGTGCAAATGTTTTATTAAATGTAGCAGGCAGTGCAAAAAAGCGAGATGATAAATATGGGGTATCTATCGCATATAATTGGCATCTAAATATGGAAAAAGTAGAGAACATTTTTAGTCTAGGAACCAATATTGCAATGCTCAGAAACTCAATCGGAAATAACTTAAAATGGCCAAGTCAGGGAGATGGTCAAGGTGGGTTTGATCCAGACTTACCAGGAGGACAAATTGACAATGATATTGTGTACAATGCTGATCTATCTATAGGATTGAACTGGAGAATTGCAGTTGGGGAAAAACTAAGTTTTAACTCTGGAATCGCAGTTAATCATTTGAATATGCCAAATGTAGGATTTAGCGATAATACTATAGGCGAATTAAACAAACGCTTAGTGGTATATACTTATGGTGAAATTGCAATTGCTAAAAGAATAGATTTAATGCCATCATTGCTGTACTTTAATCAAAATGTGTTTCAAAGGATTTCTCCAGGTTTGGGATTAAAGTATAATATTAATAACAACAGTATCATTAATTCAGTCCAGATTTCTTATAGGAATTCTGTCGTAATAGATGCACATTCTATAAATACAATGACTAATGAAAATAGATTACAAACGCAAACAATAAATACTGTAGTAGAACTTAAGAATTTTTCAATAGGAATCAATTATGACAACGGACCTAAAATATTAGGGATAGATACAGATTCTTCTTCTTATGAATTTTCTATTGGTTATATTCTTGATTGAATAAAGGCGAAGTTATTATGCGTTTGTAGATATAATTGTTGAATGTTAAATCCTCCGTAGGCATAGCATAAAATATATCTTTATTTGATAGACATTATGGTTGAAATAGCTATTTCTTTATCTTAAATATTTCAGCCATCATGCAGCGTACACTACCTCCGCCATATTTTTCTATAGTCGGAATATCAATGGCAATTATCTCGTCATATTTTTCAATCGCTTCGACCTGCTCTTCTGTTAGTGCAGCTCGCGCTGTTCCAGACATTACTAAAAATCTTGTAAGATCTTTTGACCTTAATTCTAACATATTTCCAGCAAATTGATGCATTTGATCTTTAGTGATATCTACGATAACCTTATCTGTATCAGTCAGGGATTTTACAACTTTCTTTCTTTCTTCTTCATTGTGAATAGATGCTAAACAAATGATGGCTAGCTTTTCGCCCAATGCCATCATTACATTGGTATGATAAACTTCATTGTCTCCATTATCAAACGATTCAAAATGTATCGCTTGGTAATCCATTAATATCCCAAATTTACTTAATATTCTTACGTCAGTACGCTTTGATCTACAAGCATAAACCAATCTATTTTGTCTATCAAGAATCATACTTCCTGTACCTTCAAGAAACATGTCGTCTTCTTCAAAATAGTCGAATGAATATCTTTTTTTATACCCCAATTCGTTCTCGAAAAACTCAAACAAATCTTCTCGTTTTTCCAATCTTCTTACTTCTGCACACATAGGATAAGAAATCCAAATTCCATTTTCATGCGTACTAAACCAATTGTTAGGAAATATGGCATCATACTTTTTAGGTTCGACAGTATCGTTTTTTACGATCACCTCAATACCCTTATTTTTCAATATCGCCACCATATCATCAAACTCCTCTAATGCAGCAGCTTTTATTTGTTCGATATTTTCTTTCCCTTCACTACTTTGAAATTGATTGTCTTTTGCCGTCTCTTCATTATACCCAAAAGATGCAGGACGCACCATTAATATTGTATCCGTTATTTGTTGCATTTACGTAAGTTGTGCTTGTTTTTTAAGTTTTTCTGATAATTTTTCGCCAAGATAATTATCAATTAAATAATGGGCAAGATAAATAATTGGTGTTAATATTATAGCCATAATAAACTTATAAATATAATTAACTGTCCCTATCGCTAGGACGCGGATTAATTCCCAATCTGATCCTATATAAAACGCTATAATTAGTACAACAAAACTATCGATAAACTGAGAAATGAGGGTAGAACCAGTTGCTCTTAACCATATTTTATTTTCGCCAGTAAAACTTTTTATTTTCTGAAAAACATAGACATCAATCAATTGACCTACTAAAAATGCTACCAACGAACCGACGATAATCCAAAGCCCTTGTCCAAATATTTTTTTGAATGCCAAATTCATATCAGGTATACTCTCGGATGGATTGTCGGGAATAATGCCACTGATATTTTGCCACCAACTATTTGGAGCAAGAGAGATTGCAAAAAATATCATTATAAAAGCATAAATTATCAGTGCAACTGCTCCATAACTTAATATCCGCACACCTTTAATTCCAAAGTATTCATTGATAATATCTGTCATTACAAATACGACAGGCCAAAGTAATACTCCTGCTGTCAGGTTAAACCCCAATCCTTCTACTCCGAATATAGTCCAGTTAAAAGGAGTAAGACCCAATGTCGATTCCAACGAAAATATTTTTACCCCAACAAATTCTGCAATAATAGCATTGGTAATAAATATTCCTCCAAGGATTAAAAATAATTTAGTCGGTTTATGAGAAAACATATTATTCATGTAATCTAAGATATAAAAATATTTAATTCTGTATGATAGTATTAATTTGACGATTCGCAAGCTTAAATTGTATGGTGAGTATTTTCTAATATTTAGTTAGTCAATGTATTAAATTTTTTTCATATGTATTATCTGTCATTTTTTTAGGGTAACCAGTGATTTAAGTTGTCTATTAAATAAACCGAATAAACATGAAAGTAAGCTATCTAGAAGGTCAGCACAATGTTGATCAATTTTCATCAGCAGTTTCTGAATTTGAATCAGACACTTCTATTAATTCTTTATTGATTTTTACCGCTGCCAATACGCAGATTGAAAAAGCAAAATATGATCCCATTCTTACTAAGTCGAGATTGAGTATAATGGGAGGGATATATCCTGAAATTTTATATCAGGGCAAAAATTACAAAGAAGGAACTATCATTTTGGGAATAAAGGAATCTACCAAAAATTTGATTATTGAAAATGAAAGTGAATTGGCAAATCTGAGCGATAATGTGGAACATCAATTTGGAGGTATTGATCCCAAAGATCATTCAGTATTTATATTTATGGATGCCCTTATTGGTGAAAAGTCAAATATTTTTGATGCATTATATAATGAGTTTGGTACTGCTCCAAGATACGTCGGAGCAGGAGCGGGGTCGCTTGCATTTAATAGTTTTCCCTGTGTATATAGCAACAAAGGTATGATACAATCAGGTGCAGTTATTGGGCTAAGTGCAGTCAGTTCTAATGTAGGTGTTGCACATGGCTGGGACGATATTAGTGAGCCATTAAAAGTAACAGAAGCTACTGGAAATAAAATAGTATCTCTCAACTGGAAACCAGCAATGGAGGTGTATCAATCGGTAGTAGAATCTCACTCTGGAAAGCGTTTTGACTATAATGATTTTTATAATTCTACAAAATCTTATCCTTTTGGTATTTCAAAATTAGATGCGCAAAAAGTAGTCAGAGATCCATTTAAACACGAAGATGGAGTAATATTTACGTTGGATCATATTGATCAAGGTAGTCACGTTACTATTTTATATGGCAATAAGGAAAGTTTATTGGATGGTGCTTCTGAAGCAAGAAAGAGAGCACTTCCATCAAATAGTACCGATAAACAAATCGTTCTTATAGATTGTATTTCTAGAGTACTATTTTTAAATGAAGATTTTAAAACTGAGATGAATAATTTAGATCCCAATAATGAAGCAATTGGTGCATTGACACTTGGCGAAATTGCAAATAGTGGTGATTCTTATTTAGAGGTATACAACAAAACTGCTGTAGTGTGTGCATTAAATGGATAAAAAAATAACAAATAATATCATGACCGAAATCCTACTCGAGCTGACTTTAGCAATGGGTAAGGAAAGTGAGTTTAATGCAATCATTAAAAACGTGCTCCCACTGTGGATGCGTAGATTAAATTGTACATTGGGCGCGGTCATTGAATTTATAGATAATAGATACGAGTACATTAGGATCGTACCCGGCTTTCTAAAAAATGATGAAATTCCTAAGCAAATATTGGTAGCCATTGACTCCACTTTCGAGTTATATGCCGAGATGATCGTCGATGAAAAATATTACTATGTTTTTAACTTGGGGGTAGATCGTTATTTTTATTTTGAGCGTAAGCTTAAGATGTCTTTAGAGTATTGTAATGAGATTTATCCGATCACGCAATTTTTTGCAAAATGCCTAGAGAATGCCAAAGCAAAAAGCGCAAGACTTTTGGCGGAAAAAGAATTGAATAAGGAAAGAAGACTACTGCGGGCTGTCATCGATAGACTTCCTGATGCCATTTATTTAAAAAATAAAAATCTCCAGAAAACATTAACCAATGAAGCAGATTTACTAAATACTGGATATGCACATCCTTCTGAAATTCTACATAAAACTGATGAAGAAATTTATCCAGAATTTGCATTCGAAGATTCAAAAAGAATAGAAGAAGAAATTTTACTTACTGGAAAACCAATCATAAATAGGGTAGAAGAACTCCGGAATAAAAACAATAGAACAGGATGGCTGCTTACTTCTAAATTTCCATTTTATGATGAAGACGGGAATATTGAAGGTATTTTGGGAATTGGAAAAGATATTACAGAACAGAAAGTTATTCAAGAAAAAATACATCGACTTTCATTAGTAGCAAGCCAAACCACCAATAGTGTGATAATTACCAATTTGGATGGAAAAATTGAATGGGTAAATGATGGTTTTATCAGATCAACGGGCTATACACTAGATGAGGTAAAAGGCAAAAAGCCAGGCTCTTTTTTACAAGGCCCAAAATCTGATCCGGATATTGTCAGAGAAATGTCTAGGTCATTAAAAAATCGAGAATCTTTTGATGTAGAATTAATTAATTATACCAAAAACGGTGATGAGTATGCGATCCAAATCAGTTGCAATCCTTTAAAGGACAACGACGGTAACGTTACTGGATTTATGGCTATAGAAACTGACATAAGTGACAAGAAAATTCGTGAGCAAGAGTTAGTAGAAGCTAAACAAGTAGCAGAACGATCAAAGGATGCGGAAAAAGCTTTTTTAGCTAATATGAGTCATGAAATCAGAACGCCACTAAATGCCATTATTGGAATGACGAGCCTGCTGAAAGAAACCAATCTTGATATGGAGCAAGAAGAGTATGTCGGTTATCTCAATAATAGTTCACAATTTTTATTACGATTGATTTCTGATATCTTGGATCTTAGTAAAATAGAAGCTGGAAAAATCCAAGTCAATATAAAGCCTTTCGAACTAAGAGATCTATTGCAAGGTCTGTACAATAATTTTTCTTTAAAAGCACAAGAAAAGGAAATTGGATTTTTGTTAGATAGCCCTGATTTGCTTCCGCCAATAGTAAAATCTGATGATGTGATTATCTCACAAATTTTGAACAACTTGATCAGCAATGCAATAAAATTCACAGAAGTTGGACACGTAAAAGTTTCCGCAAAACTACTAGATATAAATGGTCAAAATAACATTGAGTTTATCGTAAAAGATACAGGAAATGGAATCTCAAAAGAAGATCAAGAATTATTGTTTGAAAAATTCAATCAAGTTGGTGAACAAAAATCATTAAATACTGGCAGCGGTTTAGGCTTGTGTATAACAAAGGAATTAATAGAATTACTCAATGGCGAAATGAATTTAAAAAGTGCACAAGGTGTAGGCACATTATTCTGTGTAAGAATTCCTATTGAAATATGCAACGATGAGGAAATTATAAAAAGCAAACATAAAATCATTTTCCCTAAGCTTGAAAAAAGAAAAATATTAATTGCAGAAGATAATGTGATGAATCAAAAATACATATCTAGATTAATGGAGAAAATGGAAATTGATTTTGACTTAGTAGATAATGGGAAGCAGGCGGTAGAATTTGCGTTTAAAAATGAGTATAGCGATATATTAATGGATATTCAGATGCCTGTTATGGATGGGTATCAAGCTACAAAAGAAATCCGCAATGTGGATAATTGCAATCAGAATACTAGAATTATTGCATTAACAGCAAGTGCGCTAAAAGAAGATAGAGACAAAGCTTTCGAACTAGGTTTCACAGATTATCTTTCTAAACCATTTAACCCTGAGCAATTAAAAGAAAAATTGGACTTTAAAAGTCATTGATCACAAAGCATATCAAAAAATAAAAAGGAGCGTAATACTATTACGCTCCTTTTTTGAGTCACTAATCAGTAACCCTATTTTTGACGTGTTTTTCTAGCCATTCATGTTGTTCCCATAGTAGATGAAGGATACTTTCTTTTGCTCTATATCCATGACTTTCCTTAGGTAGCATCACCAATCTTACTGTCGCTCCCAGTCCTTTTAAAGCGTTAAAATATCGCTCACTTTGCAGCGGATACGTACCTGAGTTATTGTCGGCCTCGCCATGAACTAATAGCAATGGCGTTTTCATTTTGTCAGCATGCATAAACGGAGACATTGTATAATATACTTCTGGTGCTTCCCAGTAATTTCTTTCTTCGGACTGAAAACCAAATGGGGTTAACGTACGGTTGTATGCGCCACTTCTTGCAATTCCTGCTGCATAGTGGTCTGAGTGCGAAAGTAAATTTGCTACCATAAACGCCCCATAACTGTGTCCACCAACTGCAACTTTATTTCTATCGATGTAACCCAGCTTATCTACTGCATCGATCGCTGCTTTGCCATTAGCAACCAGTTGTGATCGGAAAGAGTCGTTTGGTTCTTCGTCTCCTTCTCCTACAATCGGGAAGGCTGCATCATCTAGCACGACATACCCTTGCGTTACCCAGTACAATGGTGTTCCCCAGAATGGATAAGTAAACTCATTAGGGTTACTGGTATTTTGACTTGCGCTATTTTTATCTTTAAATTCTCTAGGATAAGCCCAAAGGATCATTGGCATTTTTTCTTTCTTTTCCATGTCATACCCCAAAGGCAAATAAAGTGTTCCAGTTAATTCTAGTCCATCTTCTCTTTGATAGGTGATCACCTCTTTATGTATGCTTTCAATAGATTGGAATGGATTATTGAAAGAGGTAATTTGTTGTAAACTGCCGCTTTTTAAGTCTCGATAATAATAGTTGGGATATTCATTAGGAGATTCTATTCTTACTAAAATCTGATTTGATTCTGAATAGTAATTATTTATATTCTCTATTTTATCGGTAAAAGTAGATTGATAGATGCGCTCTGTTTTTTGCGTTTTCAAATTCATTTTATCTACAAAAGGAAATTGTCCTTCTTCAGAAAATCCATCTCCAAGGAGGTGCACTTCATCGTCTTTTATATCAATAACGTAACGACCGTATTTGTTTCTTTTACTTACGAATTGCCCTGGATCACTATATCTGTCTTGATAGTTTCTGTCATTAATGATTACAGGTGCTTCGGTTGGATCAGAAGGATTGAAAGTATATGTTTTTAAGTTTCGGTCATTCCACCAATAATCATAAGCAATAGCCAATTCGTCCGTGGCCCATTCTACATCATAAAAACGATTTTTTGTTTTCAGAATGCTTTTACCTTTTCCAGTGAATGGAGCTTCTAATAAGAATATTTGATCTCTATATTCCACCTCTTTTTCTGGGTCTCCCTCATCGAGAACTTCTGCATAAACGATTGTGGAAGGCTTGTCTGCTCTCCATTGTAAATTCCTTCGACCTTTTCGAGCAGCCATGAAGCCTTTCGGTAAATCTTCAATAAGTGGTACGTTTTCTACCTCGGATATTAAATTTGCATCAGTATCGTAAATGGTATAACTGGTAGGAAATCTCCTATATGGTACAAGGTAGGAAAATGGTCTTTTGATCTCACTGACCATGACATATTTTCCATCAGGCGAAAAAGTTACATTTCGATACATTCCCGATTTTAACCATGGTGTTTTTGTGCCGTCCAGATCAACTCTATACAATTCTGATTGAGCCAATGATTCAAAATTCTGTTCGTCTGTTTTGTTTTTTAGTAAATCTTGATAAGTTCTATTTTGCGCTTTTTTCCCATCGCTAATCGAGATGGTAGGTCCAGTAGGAACGACCGCATCTGCATCAATCAGATTGCTTCTTTTACTTGGTAAAAATTTGGCAAGCACAGCACTGTTGTCAGTAGTCCAATTGATAACATCTCCTAGGTTTGCATTTAAGGTTGCATCTGATAACTTTTTTGCTTTTGCCTCAGCGATATTAATCACCCATAGTTCTACACCAGTTAAAGTAGTGTGGGTCATTGCCATCATTTTCTGATTTGGGGACCAAGAGTAATTTGCCAATCTGGGATTCGTAGGTAAGCCTTCCACTTGTATAATTCTTGAATCTTTAGTTTTTAGATTTTTAATTTTGATATTGTTATAGTAGTTAGTTCTACTGCCAATATTGGTTTTGGGATTGATCCTTAATCCTGCCAACCTTAACTCTTCTTCTGATAATTCTGCCATTGATTTAAATGCATCTCTGTAGCTTAGAATCATATAATTTTTGTCATTATCGAGCATCACTCTTGGCGCTAATTCTACATCAACTAGATCTAAGATGTCTTGAGGTGGTTTTTGGTAATCGAGACTTTCTTGACCGATGATTTGGGATGTGATAAACATAAGGGGAATTAAGAGTAAATGTTTCATGATTTTTTTTTGTGAAGTTAATCAATCAAGATTATTTTTTTTCTTTTTTATAAAATTTAGGAAAACTTTATAGTATATAATAAAAAAAGCAGCTCCTAAAAACTGCTTTATGAAATTTCAAAACTTAATTAATTTTATCCTTCTAGCTTAAACTTTACTGGCA
>JAHDBF010000014.1:0-9549 GCA_020630525.1 Saprospiraceae bacterium | reverse complement strand
TTCTGATTGACATGCATGGAATACTATTGCTATGCAAAGTACGCCTGCAAAAACGAGCCATTTTTTGGTGAATTTCATTGGAGTTGAATTTGAATTTAACATGATTAATCTTTCTTTAATTTGTGAGGAAATTGGATTTACAAAATTGTATTTATTGTTGTTTAATAATTGCTGAATAAGAAATTCTCCATAATCTTTTTTACTATGTGTTTGGATAATTTTTTGATCTACTTCATACTCATGTATTAGTGATAATTCCTTGATAAAGAAATGACAAATTGGATTCCACCAAAAAAAACATTTTACCAAAAGCAGAATTACTTTATCAAAACTATGTCCTAGTTTGCCATGCATAGATTCATGCTCAAGGACAATGTCAAGTTCTGTATTATTATAATCTATTGTAGTAGGTAAAAAGATGTATTTGAAAAATGAATAAGGAGCGAGAATGCTTTTCTCTTTTACTATTTTGAAATTTTTATAGTATCCAATTTCGGTTGATTGGATGAGTTTAAATATGTTGATGATATTCTTTAGCAATATTAAAGTCATTAATATAACTATTATTCCATATGCTGAAAGGATGAGATCTGTGTAGTTGAACATGGCTTGTCCACTGATATTACTTGATTGTTCCATTGTATTACTGCCAATAGTAACGGTATCTAGTATGCCTTGGAAAATAGTTGTTTGATTAAAATTTATTATTGGCATAAAAGGAATCAATATTGATAACAGGGTAGAGGAGACTATGTAAAATCTGCTAAACTTAAAATCTTTTGAGTTTTTATATATTAATATATATACCAGGTAAAAACACAACATTATCGTTGCTACTTCAATATTGTAAAGTACAAATTGTCTCATAGTCTAATTATCTAATTGGTTAATTATTGCTTTTAACTCTTCGATATCTACTTCTTCTTCCTTGACTAAAAAAGAAACCATTTCTTGCATAGATCCTTTAAAGTAGTTGGAAGCTAATTTAGAAATCGAAAATTTTGAATAGTCCTTTTGTTCTATGATTGGAAAATATTCGTAAGTTCTACCATAGGCTTTATGAGATAGGAATTCTTTTTTTTCTAATATTCTTACAATAGATGATATAGTACTATGTGGTGGTTTTGTGCCACCCATTTCTGCTATGATCTGACTCACCGTACATGGACCCAATTTCCATATGATAACCATGATGTCTTCTTCTGCTTTTGTTAATCTTTGGATATTCATGTTATTTATTTTGATAAATGTGCTTGCTCTATTAAATATTTGCTTCTTTCTTTGGCGTACTTTTTATATGCTGTATTATCATGGTCAGAATTTATATATTTTTTATAGTATCTGATTGCAATATTTTTGTCTTTGTAATATAAGTCTGAGAGTTGGGCGATTTGGTAAAGAAGAACAGATTCTTTTGAATAATCATATGCTTCTTTATAATGAAAAATTGCTTTTTTTAAATCACTTTGCTCGTTGGCTAGTCTTGCAATATTTCGATGATATAGTCCAATGTCTTTTGAGGTAGAAGCTTCTATTGCTTTTGCGTAATAATGATTTGCCGATTTGTAATCTTCTTTTTTCTCATGAGCGCTGCCTAAATAGTAAAGCGCTTTTTCAGGATTGTTTTCATTTACCAGGGAGTTGTTAAGATAATGAATGGCAGCGTCCAATGAATCAATTTGTAATAAAGCAAAGCCATACATTTTAGAGTAATAGTTGTTAAAGTCAATTTTACCTCTAATCTTTTTTAAAACCACACAAGTACTATCATATTCTTTTTGAATGTATTTACTTTTCGCCAAAAGTAGATTGTATCTAATATTAAAGGTATCCTGTTCGATTGCCGCCATAAGTAAACTGTCAGCTATTTGGCAAGATTTATTTTTTAAAAGAATTTCTACCAATCCATTAATGGTATAAAAATCTTGAGGATTGATGGAATATGCTTTTTCAAAATATCCTAATGATTCGCTTAATAGATTTGATTTGGTAAAAAGTTGCCCTAATTTTCGATAGTGGATAGCATTAGTAGAATCCAATTTGATCAAGTGGTTATAGTATTTTATTGCTTTCGGAATATTTTCTTCTAGTTCATAGATGCCTGCCAGTTGCTTCAAAATTGTAAGATTATTGCTATCTAATGATTCAGCTTGTATAAAGTAGTTTTTGGCTTTATAAAGGTTTCCCAATTTTAAAGATGCATTTCCAGCAAATTCTAAGCAGTGTAAGTTAAGACTGTCTTGCTCGATGCATTTGTCAAAATCATTTATAGCCAAAATATATTCTTGCTGATTAAACGCTTTTTTCCCTGATTCAAATATTTCATTTATTTGTGCTTGTAGGGAATTTCCCAACAAGATGGTTAACAGTATTATATTATTGTAAATCTTCATGTCTTAATACAAAGCTCTAATCAGAGTTTTAATGTGTTTTTCCGTTTTATAACGTAATTATACGTTAAATAATATATTGTTACAACTTTAAGTGTGAATTTATTTATTATTTCAATTAATTTATATGATAATAGAATCTTTAAAGTGTTGAATACCAATGTCAAAGACAGCTTTCTAATCATTTAGTTAACAAAACCAAAAAGAAATATTAAATCTGACCCAACCAATTAAAATAATCTGCGATGTATTAGATAGAAAAGAAGAATTAATGAACTTTGCAATAAATTATCAAAGCACTAATTTGAATTTAGTAAAAGAAAGCCCGCCTTCTGAGCAACAGCTTATAAATCTTCTTGTCGCCAATGATCGACGTGCGCAGAAGGAGTTGTACCAGACTTATTATGGTAAGATGGTTTGTATCCCTATGCGATATACCAGCAATAAAGAGGAAGCATACGAAATTCTGAATGATGCTTTTATGAAGGTTTTCAAATCTATTAAAAATTACATTCCTTCAGGGCAATTTTCAGGTTGGATTGCGAAGATTGTGTTACATACTACTTTGGATCACGTAAGGAAAAAATATCGTTATGATAAAAAAGTGGATCAATACGAACCTAAGATTTTATCAGTAGAAAATGACGCATTATCTAATTTGGGACTTCAAGAAATTTACGAAAAAATACAATTATTACCTGATGCTAGTAGAGCAGTTTTTTCCATGTTTGTAATAGATGGATATAGTCACAAAGAAATTTGTGAAGAACTCGGAATCTCAATCGGTACATCAAAATGGCACTTGTCTAATGCTCGCCAAAAACTTCAAAAACTGCTAAATTTTTAATCTATGAAAAGAAATTCTACCAAAACGTTTGAAGAAAACTTAAGAAACAGACTTAGTACTGAAGAATTGCCTTTTGATGAAAATGCATGGCAGCTGATGGAGCAAAAATTAAACGATGAAGATGATGACAATTCAATTTATTACAGGAGTAGTGCTTTTAAGTTTCTACTTACTGGAATTGCAATAGCTTTACTATTAATTTCATCTACTTGTATATATCAATTATCAAAATATTCCACAACACTTGAAAATGTTATATCAGAACAACACACTGATAAAGAAAGTCTAATTCAAGAAAATGGCATCAAAAGTATTGAAACAAAAAATGAAAAAGCGGACAATACCTTCAATAATTATAATGAAGATAAACTAAAATCCGATATTGAAAATAATAGCGCAGTTGATAAATCAAATTCGAAAAACATTAATAATTCGGAGAAATCCTATTTGCAAAAAAAGAATGATTTCCCGCCTGCAAATAAACAAAAGCCAAATACTGCTGTAAAGAAGAATGATGCAAAAATACAGTCAACTGAAAAGTTGAATTTTATGGCTGAGTCATTAATTCAAAAAAATGATATTCTCATTCCTGAAAGTGATATTGAAAACGAAGTTGTCTCATATAGTAATAATCAAGAAAAAGTTAATAAGGTAAACTCAACAGAATTATTGTCCAACAATTTGATAAGTGAGTTAAGTCCATTGGATAAAGCTAGTTTCGTTAATACAACGGAAGATAAAGTTGGACTCGATTTTCATCTGGTAGAAGTAAAACATTTTAACCCAGCAGCTAAACACAATTTGAATTTTAGTTTTAGTATGGGGCAAGGTTCGTTAGACATAAGTGCACCGACTGTTGGGGAATTGACTCCAGTGGCAATTGCCGAAAAACAGTACAACACTACTATTTCCTATCTGCATAAAATTCGTTCTCGATTTGGGATTGAGGTAGGTGCTAATTTTCAAGTAGAAAATTACCGTGCAGGTATCTGGTTGCCAAAAGGTACTTATGGATTAACTTCCAATACTTTTTCTTCAATGGGCGCATCTCATTATATTGCTAAGTTAGATCCATTTATTAATGTACACTATTACCAATATTTAAATCCAAGGTTGGAGTTAGATTTTTCAGCAGGATTTATCATGTCTAATCCATTCCAAGGATCAGGTTCTTCATCTGTAGGACAGAGTAACTATTCATTAGAGGATAACTTGAAAACGTTGACCTTACGTTCTGATTTAAGTTCTAATGGTTGGAATAAGTCAGGAACATTACAGCTGGGATTAGGAATGAATTTTATTTCAAAAAATAGAAATTCTTTTAATATAGGATTTTTATATCACAAAGAATTGTATTCTCAGTTGGAGGGCAATTATTTCGTATTGCAAAATTCTGATGAAGTTGCTTCTGCTGGAACTTTTACGCATAGTGCCGATGGATTGAAGTTTAATATTGGCTATACTTTGGCTTTAAAACATGGAAAAAATATTGCAAGAAGATTTCCAAAAGATAGAGTAAAAACAAAGCAATGGTTCTTGAGAATGGATCCAATCTACGGAGTAAAATCAAATGTAACTGCTAAGCTGAAAAGTAATAGCATAGATGGCTTATTTGTCAGTAAAGGTGCTAATAGTAGAACATCCGTTCGTAATTTTTCGATCGGAAATTATGTTAATGATAAATTGGCAATTGGTTTTGGTTTTGAATCAAATACTATTACTACACTTTTAGAATTACCAACTGATACTACCAATTTAATTTTGCGCCATGACGGAGGTAGTGTTAATATTCCAGTATTCGCTCACTATGATTTTGTGAATAAAGGTAGATGGAATATTTTCGGAGAGATAGGTGGAAGTTTTGATTTGAAATATTCTAGCAACTATAACTTTAGCGAACATTTACATTATTACAGTGCTGATAAAGATAGATTGATCCCAAATGCACACATCAATGCTGGAGTTGAATTTAATTTATTTGGCGGTCTTGCCTTAGGTGTTTATGGCAAATACAACCATGCATTCGATGATCTATACTCCATTAATGTTATCGACGATAGGAATTTAGCAAGCAATGCAACGGCTGCCGTAAGAAATAATTATTATAGTTATGGTATAGGTCTAAGGGTTGATATTTTGAATTAATTTGTCTTAACCTACAATCTTTTCAACCTATTAATTTATTTAATAAAAACTTTAACACAGATAAAGGTTGTTGACTAGAAGTTATTTGTAAATTCATAAATTTACGATGTATTCAAGAAACTATATTTAGTTTTTTAAGAACATAAACTTTACATAACCAATCTAGAAATGAAAAGCCTTAACATCTTTTGTGTCTTATTTTTATGCAGTTTTAGTATAGCAAATTGTCAATTACTAGATATCCAGAGTATTGATAATTTGGAAGAATGCAGAATCAGTATTTTTGAAGTTAACCAATGTGGAGATTTCTTTTTAGTTAATGAGGAAAATGAACTATATATTTCGGAAGATGAAGGTGCTTCCTGGGAGCGAGTACCATGGATTTTCTCCTCAGATATTTCTGGGATTCAATTCTTTTCAGATTGTCAGGTTTTAATTTCTACAGAAAGAGACATTTTCTTATTAGTTGATCAAAATACATGGTGTCAAAAATTAGAATCAGCTGATATAGCTAAAATTCATAATGATTCAATATTTATCACTCAAGAAAACAAGATCTATGTCTCTCCTGACAAATTTAATTTTGAGTTATTAGACACACTTGCAAAAGCACCAGACTTATTTGATGTTTCTGATGAGAGTTTGGTATGGTCAGAAAGGCATCAAGTTTTTATTTCAAATAAATCTAGTTTAAAAAAAGATACGCTAAGTTTAGGTAATTGGAATATTCCAAAATATTTGCATGTTACAACTCAAGGAGGGATTTTTTATTTTATCTACAGAGATCATCGGCCTATGGATGGGCATGTAGAAAGCAAATTTAAATACACTCATGAGACTAACTTTGGCAATTTCCCTTTTCGTACTGTCAATTTACCGTGTATTGAAGATTTTAGTTTTCTGGATTTACAAGATTCCTTTTACTTTTTCTATGATTATAGTAAAATCCAAAAATTTTCGGACTTCAATGAATTTCGAATTGTACCACAGGAAATAAATTCTGTTAATTATTTTGGGAAACTAACTGGGAGTGTTGGAAATACATATTGCTATAATTCTAGGCAAATAATGAAAATTAACATTAATAATCCAGAGGAAACAACAGAAATCAAAATCGATTCATCCTTATATAAACAATATAATATCAATGAATGTCTGGTGATTTCAAATGGTGCGGCTATGGTAATTACAGATAATGATTACTATGTTTATAACGCGGATAATAGATCATTAAAGAAAGTTGATATTGGCTGCGAAGATATTCTTGATTACGATCATGATAATGTCAATTACTTTTATTTGTTTGGAACCAATCATTTTTATGTTATAGATAAATTTGGAGAAGTATTTGAAAAGCATGCTCATTCACTTGCTGAAACAGGCACTAATCTTCCTTATGATCTTCAATTTGATGCTTGGGCAACATTACATCCAATGAAATACAATAATTTGAAAGTTTTTGGAGAAAAATTAATGTTTTTAGGAGGCAGAAGCTGTGGTGGTGGAATTCATTTTTCCTACAGTGAAAGAAGCTGCCGTGTGTCAGGAAATAGAGGAAAGAGCTGGGGTGGTAATGATTTTTTGTATACTTCATTAGGTCACGATATGGGTATAACAGGTGGGCATTGGACTTGGACACTTCCTTTGAAGAAGGGTACTTATCGCCAAGTAAATGATACTGTTTATTATTACAACAATTTGTCAAATGGTGAACTAGGATATTTTGAATGCTGTACTACCCAGCATGTGCCTTTTGACATGCATGGCACTAGCTTATTAGTTTCAGAAGACTTGTGGCATTTTAATGAGCCACAAGGCGCTTTAAATTTGAGCTATTATTCAAACGATTTAGGAAAAACCTTCAACTTTATTGGTGAATGTCCAAATGGATCCATACACAAAGCTTTTGGCGATGAAGCAACATACGTTTTAACAAACGATGACAGGCTTTTTAAGAGAGATTCTCTTTTTCAAGATTATATAGAATTAGATTTGTCTACCTTAGGCGGATTGCAAAATCAACATTGGAGAAGTTTTAAGACAGATAGTTTGGGTAGAATCTATATCCATACTAACAAACTGAATATTATTGAAGATATACCTTCCTTTGAACAATTCGTTAACATAAAATTAGAAGTTGATGATAATCAGAATTGTATGCTTGAAAATGAAGAACTTGATAGCAACAATGAGACATTGTTTTTAAATTGGAAAGCTCAAATTTCTGATGATAAATTAAATTTCTTCTATAGCAATGATTGTCTATCTTTTGGGGCAAGACCTGGTAATTATTTGCTAAATATAAAGCCACCTAATGATCTCTGGGAAATTTGTGAAAATGACATTACATTAAATTTACAGAATAATGATACATTAGAATTTACCATTCCTATATATCCAAAAATCGAATGTGCAGCACTCCAACTAACTTCCGAATTTTCAACAATAAGATTCTGTGAACCTTTTAACGTACAATTGATTGTTGATAATATTAATGGTACACAAAACGCAAACAATATCGAAATCATTATTGAACATGATGCATATAGTGAATTACTTTCTTCTGATTACCCCTATGAAATAATTGATGAAAACTCTTTTGCTATTTATATTGATGAAATGTATTACCAAGAGCGAAAAATAATCGACTTTGAATTTATGTCTTCGTGTGATGTTCCAGAAAATTTTGTTCATTGTTTTAATACGTACTATGAATGTGATAACAGATGTGATTTTATGGAAGGCTCAAATAGTAATGCTAAATATCAGCCAATCGTTGCTGCATATGACCCAAATGATATAACTGCTTTTAATGAAGCTGGTTTTGAAGTTGATAAATTTGATATTGATGATTATCAAATATTTAGAGTTCGGTTTCAAAATACCGGAAATTCATTTGCAAGAAATATTAAGGTGATAACCAATATTTCTAATAAGCTTGATTTAAAGACTTTAGAATTCATCTCGTCTAGTCATATAAGTACTTTTGAGATAAACGATTTTCAACAATTGGTCGTTAGCTTCGCAGATATAAATCTTACATTTCAAGATGATAACGAAGCACTATCCAATGGCTATTTTTATTATAAAATAAAGCCATTATCTGATGTTTTAAGTACATCTTTTTTTACGAGTTATGCCTCAATATTTTTTGATTTTAATGAACCAATTTTAACAAATTATAAAAATACAAGACTTATCAATGAGAATTTTCAGTATTTAGGCGAGGTGCTAAAATGTGAAGAAGATGATCCAATGGATACATTAGTGGCTGGAATTTATGTCAATCAAGAGGATGGTGATTCTTTTGATACGCCTTATTTTGAACTAGTCATAGTGGGTGCAGAAGAAACCATGATTGATACAATAATTTGCAAAGGAAATAATGTTAATGGATATGAAACTACAGGATTTTATGTAGATAACTTGGTTTCTTATCGGGGATGTGATTCAACCGTTTTTTTAAATCTAGTTGTAGTAGATGATTATAATTATAATATTGATGTAGAAATTTGCGAAGGAGAATCTTATAATGGACACCAAACCACTGGTGAATATGAAGATCATTTTACTGCTTCTTCTGGATGTGATTCTACAATATTTTTGAATTTAATTGTTAATGAAAATGATTTTATAATTATTGATACCACGATTTGTGAAGGCGAAGATTTTTTTGGGTTTACTGAATCAGGTGCTTACTTTATAAATGACCAAAATAGTGTAGGTTGTGATTCTATAACTGGGATTAACATAAGTGTACTACCTATTGAAAACGAAAACTGTATTTCGAGTACATTTGAATTAAATTATGGTAAACCTGTTATTTACCCTAATCCGGTAATTGATTTCTTTTATATACTCTTTCAAACAGAAAGTTTGGATAACCTAACATTCCATTTAAAATCAATTCATGGTGTAACAATCCAAACCGGAATTATAAAAGAGAAGAATACTTTGGTAAGTACAGAAGGGTTAAGTTCAGGGTTGTATTTTTTGCAATTTAATTCTTTAGACCAAAAAGCTCTATATAAAATATTTATAGAATGACGCATCCACTTTTAACACATTAGAACCGACAAATGTCCGATCATAATTTTTGAACCACTAATGAATAAAAACTAATGAATTAAAAAACGATGCACTAAAAACTAAATAACTAAAAACTAA
>JAHDBF010000165.1 GCA_020630525.1 Saprospiraceae bacterium | reverse complement strand
CTTAGAAAGCTTATATTGAAAATGGACGAATTGGACTTTGGATTTCTCCTTCTCCAATTGGTTCGTCTCCTGTTGCAATTCTGATGGCTGCCACAGCATCACCATCTACCCAATAAAGTAGTCTTAGTGGTTTCTCATTTCTTAAAATATCAATAATGGCATATCTATTTACATCACTAATATCTCCTAATACAACGCCATCTTCCAGTTTTAAAGGAACCAATTCAGAACCATCTTTTTTTACTCTGAAGTCTCCAACTCTCTTTGATCCTGCCCAAACAGATACGTATCCTACTACAGGAGAATCATTGTGATTAAGCTCCACACTAAAAGTATAACTGTCGATATCTATAACCTTTCTTTCCATGATTTTTGTCGTTTCGTTTTTCTAGCAACTAAGATAATACTATTCTTTAAATTAGTATATTTTGGTTTCTTAGTAATGAATAATTGTACGTTTATTTACCGTTATTCAGATCAAAAGCTTTGCCTTCTTCCAGGATTATAAAGTTAATCGGATCAATATTTTGAACTTCAATATTTGCTTTCAGTCTTTTTATTGCAGAAGCTGGTGCATCTTCTGCCAAAGGGAAAGTTCCATAATGCATGGCAATACTTTGTTCTGATGATACATCTTTATGGATTTGAATGGCTTGCTCAGGAGTAACATGGATTGGTCCCATAAACCATTCTGGACTATAAGCACCTATGGGAATTAAAGCCAAATTTATCTTACCAATTTTCTTCGGAATTTCTTTAAAAATATCACTATAACCAGTATCTCCAACATAGTATATGTTCTTTCCATTTGCATTAATGTTGAATCCTCCCCACAAAGTCTGATCTCGATCAAATAAGCCTCTACTCGAAAAATGATTCGCTGGAGTGCAACTGATGATTAAATTTTTGAATTTTGAATTTTCCCACCAATCTAAGCCAAAAGCATTTTTGGCTCCCAGCTTCATCAAGTATTTTTCAACACCCAATGTTGTTATAAAACTAGGATTGTGTTCTTTAATCAATCGCTTTACTGTATTTTTATCTAAATGATCATAATGATTATGACTGATTAATACCAAATGAATCTCTGGCAGATCTTCGAATGTAATTCCTGGCGGTCGCAATCTAGCAGGACCACTAAATTGAAATGGACTGCATCGCTTTGACCAAATCGGATCAGTAAGCATATTTACTTTTCCAACTTGAATCAAAAATGTGCTGTGATTTACAAAGTAAACGCGGATAGAATCATCAGAAAGTAAGCTTGGGATTTTCCCATTATGTACATAAGCATTTGGATTATAAAATGTTTTTTCTGGACTATGATTGATAATGAATTTTAATACATCCTTAAATCCATTGGCAGGAATTCCACTTGGGTTTCTAAAACGCTTTCCGTTAAAGTGCGGTGATTTTACGCCTTTGTAAACTGGACCAGATAAAAAATACCCAACTGTTAGAACCAATAAAGGGATTAATACCAAAACGCTAAGCGCTATATACATATTATGATGATTAATTGAGAATTAAAGTAACTACAATTTTTATAGATACCAATCACTTTTTTCAATTAGTTTGATCTTTTTATCTGTAATAGTATTGATGAAATTTAAAATCCACATTGCTATAGTAAATTTGTTAATTTGCAGTTTACTTAGATTGAAATTAGACTTAATATAATTGTTATGAAAAAGGCGGAAGTCTATTTAATACCGACAATAATTGCTGATGATGGTTATATGCATATTCCAGAATTTGCAATAGAAAAATCTAAAACCCTAAAGTATTTTATTGCCGAACGAGCAAGAACGACAAGGCGGTATTTAAAGAAATTAATTCCAGATCTTGACCTATCAAAAGTTGAAGTTATAGAGATGGATAAGCATGATCCTACTTTGATTATTCCTGCCTTTGAAAAACTTTTACAGCAAGGAAAAGAAATAGGAATAATTAGTGAGTCAGGTATGCCAGCGATTGCTGATCCAGGATCAATTTTTGTTGCTAAAGCCCATGAATATAACGCTAGGGTGGTACCTGTTACAGGACCATCATCTATCATGTTGGCATTGGCTGCTTCAGGGTTTAATGGGCAAAAATTTTCTTTTAATGGTTATTTGCCAGTCAAAGATCACGAGCTAAAAAATAAAATCTCCAATTTAATTAAAGCAGTACAGCGAGACGAAACCCAAATATTTATAGAGACGCCATTTAGGAACAGACGTATGATGGATGCGTTAATCAAGTTTTTGCCAAATCAGTTAAAGTTGTGTATTGCCTATGACATCACTGGACAATCAGAATTTATAAAAACAAAAACCATTAATGACTGGAAAAAAAGTAAAATTGTTTTGGAAAAACTGCCATGTATATTTCTACTAGGGAAATAATTAAAATGACATTATGGAAATAAAAGATGCATATGATCTTTGGTCAAAGACCTATGATTCTAATGTAAACGCCACGAGAGATTTAGATAAGAAAGTAACAAAGGAAATCTTATCAAATTATGCATTTAATAAAGTACTTGAATTAGGATGTGGTTCTGGTAAGAATAGCGAATTTTTTTTATCGATTTCAAAAAAAGTTATCGGCATCGATTTTTCTAGCGGAATGCTGAATGTAGCAAAGCAAAAAATTTCTGATGATCGCTTTAACATTATAGAAGGGGATATAAATTTAGACTGGCAAATAGATGAAAGTTCTATAGACTTAATTTCATCTAACTTAGTATTGGAACATATAGAAAATTTAAATTTTATTTTTCAACAAGCCAAAAATGCATTGGTCCCTAATGGATATTTTTATATTTCTGAACTACATCCATATAAACAATATTTGGGAAGTAAGGCCCGATTTGAAAGCGGAGATATTGAAATAAAGTTAGAAACATTTATTCATCATATTACAGACTTTATAAATGCCGCAAAGGTTAATGGATTTATGCTAGAGAAATTAGATGAACACTTTGATAGGGAAAACAATTTATTGCCACGATTGGTGAGTTTTTTGTTTAGAAAAATTTAGTGTTAAGGCCTAAGAGAAAATTTTTTATTCAAATACTTGAACAAGTGTTCAAATGTTCATACATTTGTTTCATGAAAACAACCAAGCGTAAATTTGATGCAGCAAAACTGGAAGGGGTTGCTAAACTTTTAAAGACAATTGCCCATCCAGTAAAGTTAGAGATTTTGGAAGTATTAGAATCTGAAGAGCCATTAGATGTATCAACAATTTGTGCGCGTATAGGAGCCTCTTGTGAAATATCAATGATGTCTCACCATTTGGCAAAATTAAAAGACAATGGAGTTTTAGTTTCAGAAAAGCGAGGTAAGCAAGTTTTTTATAGTATTGCTGATCGTCAGGTATTAAAGATTTTTGATTGCATGGAGAGTTGCGATTTAGTCTAATTATTTCTTTTTAAATAAATAAAAATCAAGAAAATTTAAATGGAAGTATTAGGCTATTTTTTAGCAATATTGATAGGTGTTTTGTTGGGCTTGATCGGAGGTGGAGGTTCCATTTTGTCGGTTCCAGTTCTGGTATATGTGATGGGAGTAAATCCAGTTTTAGCAACAGCATACTCATTATTTATTGTTGGGACTTCTTCTTTAGTTGGGGCAATAAATAATTTTAAAAAATCATTGGTTAGTGTTAAGACTGCAATAGTTTTTGCAATTCCTTCATTCATCGCTGTTTACTTAACAAGATTATACATCGTACCAGCAATCCCAAATCCTATTTTAAAAATAGGCGAATACTCAATAGGTAAAGAAAGTGGATTGATGTTGTTTTTTGCATTGATAATGTTATTGGCAGCTTTCTCTATGATGCGTCCAAAAAAGGAAAGAGCAGAGATTGAATGCAAGCCACAATTTAATTACCCAATGATCGCATTGGAAGGATTGGTCGTCGGGATTATAACTGGGATAGTGGGTGCAGGAGGTGGATTTTTAATTATTCCTGCATTGGTTTTATTTGCAAAATTACCGATGAAACTAGCCGTAGGCACATCACTGACAATTGTTACTGTGAAGTCATTAATTGGATTTTTAGGAGACTTAAATGCTGGGCAATTAATTGATTGGCCATTTTTATTATTGTTTACTGCATTGTCTATAGTGGGTATATTTATTGGAACATATTTGACTGACTATATCTCAGGCGCAAAACTTAAGAAAGGTTTTGCTTGGTTTGTTTTAATCATGGCAGTTTTAATTTTTATTAAAGAAATAATGTAAATATTTATTATGAAAATCGAACAAATTTATACTGGTTGTTTGGCTCAGGGAGCGTATTATATTCATGATAATGGAGAGGCAGTTATCATCGATCCACTTAGAGAAGTCAAACCTTATATTGATGCTGCAAAAAAAGACAATGTAAAAATCAAATATATTTTTGAAACACATTTTCATGCAGATTTTGTTAGTGGTCATATTACACTTGCAGAAAAAACAGGCGCACCTATAATCTATGGTCCAAATGCAAATCCAAAATTTGATGCAATCATCGCGACAGACGGTCAAGAATTTAAAGTAGGTAGTCTAACGATTAGAGTTTTACATACGCCAGGACATACAATGGAGAGTACCACTTATTTATTGCTAGATGAAGAAGGTAAGGAGCATGCAATTTTCACAGGAGATACTTTATTTTTGGGTGATGTGGGAAGACCAGATTTGGCACAAAAATCTGGTTCGTTAACGATAGAGGATTTGGCAGGATATTCTTATGATAGTTTGAGAAATAAGATTATGCCTTTGCCAGATGACATATTGGTTTATCCTGCACATGGTGCTGGGAGTGCTTGCGGTAAAAATATGATGAAGGAAACTGTGGACACATTAGGGAACCAAAAGAAAATGAATTACGCTCTCCGTCACGATATGACAAAAGAAGAATTTATCAAAGAAGTGACAGATGGATTGGCAGCGCCACCAGCATACTTTCCACATAATGTAAGGTTAAATAAGGAAGGGTATGAAAGTATAGATAAAGTTTTATCGCAAGGATCAAAAGCTTTGTCTCCAGATGAATTTGAGGCTATTGCCAATGAGACATCAGCAATAATGTTGGATGTAAGGAAGCCACATGAATATGCTCAAGGACACATTCCTAATAGCATTTTTATCGGCCTTGATGGTAGTTTTGCGCCTTGGGTTGGAGAGTTAATTATAGACATAGCCCAACCGATAATTCTAATTACTCCAGAAGGTAGAGAATCGGAAGCTGTAACTAGATTGTCTAGAGTTGGATTTGACAATACACTTGGTTTTCTTAATGGAGGAATAGAAGCATGGAAAGATAGTGGTAAAGAGATTGATTCTGTAGAGTCTATAACTGCTACACAGTTTGCTGATGATTCAAAACAGATGGGCATAAAGATTTTTGATGTAAGGAAACCTAGTGAGTATACGTCGGAGCATGTGCTTAACGCAGAGAATACGCCATTGAGTAAACTTAATGACCACTTAGCCGAATTTCCTAAAGAAGAAAAATTTCATATCCATTGTGCTGGTGGTTATAGATCTATGATTGCTTCTTCAATATTAAAAGCAAGAGGATATCACAATATGATAGATGTCCAAGGCGGATTTGGTGCAATTAGAGAAACAGATATTCCAAAAACAGATTATGTCTGTCCTTCAACACTTTAAAAAAATAGAAATTAGATATTATGATTGAATTTATTTCTCAGGCTTGGCCGTGGTACGTGTCAGGTCCGATGATAGCCTTAGTAATGTTTTTACTCTTGTGGTTTGGTGGAAATTTTGGTGTTAGTTCTACATTGAGAGGTGCATGTGCAATGTGCGGAGTAGGTGATAAGATTCCATTTTTTGACTATGATTGGAAATCGCAGATTTGGAATATGATTTTTGTATTAGGTGCAGTTATTGGTGGATTTATAGCAAGTAATTATTTGGCAAACCCTAATGATCTAGCATTGTCAGTAGATACTATTGAGGATCTATCTGCTTTAGGAATTTCTTTTGATGGTGGACTTGCACCTGAGTCTCTTTTCTCTTGGGAAAGTTTATTTACCCTTAAAGGATTTTTAGTCTTGGTAGTTGGTGGATTTTTAATTGGATTTGGAACACGATGGGCCGGCGGTTGTACTTCGGGACATGCCATCAGTGGATTGTCAAATTTACAATTGCCATCATTGATCGCAGTGGTAGGTTTTTTTATCGGAGGGTTAGTAATGACCTTTCTTATTTTTCCATTCATTTTTAATTAATAGACAATGAAGTACTTTAAATATTTAGCAGTTGGGATTTTATTTGGGATTATTATGACTAAGTCAGAAGCAGTATCATGGTATAGAATTCAGGAGATGTTCCGATTCCAGTCTTTTCATATGTATGGAATTATTGGGACCGCATTGGCAGTAGGCGTTACTATAACTGCATTGATTAAAAAATTCAAAATGAAAGACATTAATGGTAATACTATCCAGTTTTACGACAAAGATTTTAGTGTGTCAAGGTACTTATTTGGTGGAATGATTTTCGGGTTGGGTTGGGCTTTATCTGGGGCATGTCCAGGACCGATGTTCACTTTGGTAGGCAATGGATTTACTGTAGTAATAGTCTTGATTTTAAGTGCAGTCTTGGGGACTTTTACTTATGGAGTATTGAGGGATAAGTTGCCTCATTAAAAAG
>JAHDBF010000164.1 GCA_020630525.1 Saprospiraceae bacterium | reverse complement strand
TTTCATTTGGTTAATTCTTAAGAAAACCGTTTCAATACCGAGCACTTTTACCTGTATTACTGGTCCGTGTAATAAATTCTCTTAAATCATTGTTTGATGACTCAAGATCTTCTCTTCGTAGATACATCATATGTCCACTGCGGTAACCTTTAAAACTTAATC
This sequence comes from Saprospiraceae bacterium, assembly GCA_020630525.1. Taxonomy (GTDB): domain Bacteria; phylum Bacteroidota; class Bacteroidia; order Chitinophagales; family Saprospiraceae; genus JAHDBF01. Next base: position 6,538 of record JAHDBF010000164.1, on the reverse strand, counting down.
GTTCTTTCATTTTACCGCTTGGATCGATTTGCCACATGGTGTACTTAGCATGAAAATAAGTAGTGGCACCATCGTAGTATCCAGATTGAAACATGACATTTAAGTATGGATTTGTTGACATCGCTTTCCTTAAGTCATCTCTTGTATTGTCATTTCTTTTATCCCAAGGATGTACTGGACCAAACATATTATACTTGACATCAGTCTTAAAGTTTAGATGTTCTCTGATATAGTAATTTATTGCTGGAGTAAAAGAATGCAACCAAGATTTTAGTTCTGCATTGGTATCAGGACGATCTCCAGCATCAGATTTATCCAATCCTAAATAACGCGAATCTAATCTACCAACAGTTAATCCTTTTTCGTCTCTCAAAAGGTCTTTCCAAAAAAATGAATTGGGAACATCAAGATTGTGTTGCAATATTGACTTTGCAGACAATCCAGAATAGTATGCCATTTTTTCTGCGACTAAATTCCTTTCTCTTTCTGAAATAAATCCTCCTTTCGCCAACGCAGGCATTAAATCATTAACCGCATATTCTTCTACTTCTGGCAATATTTCTAACAAATCTTTTGATTGTAATTCCTCAGACAATACGCCATGATGCCATGCAGTTGCCGTCATGTATGGAAGGTTTAATCCTGAGTATATTGGTGTTCCTTTCCCATAAGTTTTGTAGTCAGCTGGAGAGACTAAAATAACCCCATTTAGATACATCCACTGTCTATCTTGTAATTCCAAAGCTAATCCAGAAACCCTTGTACCTCCATAGCTTTCACCTATTAAATACTTTGGAGACAACCATCTATTGTGTCTTGTAACAAAGGTATTTAACCATTCTGCGAGATAAGCAATATCTGCATTTATTCCAAAAAAGTGGTCTCTATCTACTTCCGAACCTGTCATAGGAATTGTTCTAGAATAACCAGTATTGGCTGGATTTACAAAAACGATATCTGCAACATCCAAAACTGAAAATGGGTTTTCTTGCACACCATAAGGTTGCACTGGATATCCTTCTTCATCAATCTTCAACACTTTAGGACCGGTGTATGCGACGTGCATCCATACAGAAGCAGAACCAGGGCCTCCATTAAATGAAATCAATAACGGACGTGTGTCTGTGTTCTTAATATCATCTCTTTTGTAATAGGTGTAAAATAAGCTTGCAATCGGATCACCATGCTCATCCCAAAGCGGTTGCGTACCAGTTGTTGCGGTATATGAAAAACTTTCACCATTTACTGTAGTGTTATGTGATGTTACTACATTCGTATCTATTGGAATTGTGTTCTTCTGTGCAAAAAGATCATTAACTAAAAGAGAAATTAAAAGAAAAAATAGTGTTTTGAAGTTATTCATTTTCATAAATTTAGACTGTAAATATGTATTGACTAATTCCCACAAACTTTTATTTCTGCTAAAAAGCTAGCACCCATCTTCACATTAAATCCTGGATGTAATATTACTTCTTCTTCGGATTGAAAAACCACATTTACACCCGTTCCAATCCTAGATGATGACTCCGTAATAATAGATCCGCCATAAGTTTGACTAGGGATTGGAGAAATTACGACGTCATGTGAATTTATACAAATGGGATTTGGTCCTGCTGAAACCACGCCAGCATTTTCTACTATTGCATGAAATCCATTTACAACGATATCATCATTATAAATCACATCTTTATTATCAGAATATGGCCATTTTATGACAAGAGAATCAATGCTTGTCGCAGTTCCCAATCCCATAACAATATAATCAGAATTTTGGCATTGGTAAGCTATCGCACTGTGGGTTTGTTCGATTGTTTTGATTCCATCAGCATACAGCTCTATCATGGCACCGTATGCATCACGGTTTGACTGTGTACCTTGAAGCGAAAATTTAATAAAGTTATTTTCATTTTCTTCATGATTACAATATAGCCGGAAGTTTTCAGGATATTGTGGATTCATTGCTAAATCCATTTTGCCATCATTATTAAAATCTCCTCTTGCATTAGAAAATGCTTGGATGATATCGTTGTTTGTGATTCCACCTAGATTTGACATAGGTTCAGAAAATGTGCCATCATTATTATTTACATAGAATGGATTTGGCAATACATTATACTCTGTTGACACATACAAATCTTGATCTCTATCGTTATCAAAATCAATCCAATTTGCACCCCACGCCCATTGATCTACTAAAACATTGGCAAATGATGCTGTATCTGTAAAGGTCATATCACCATTGTTGTGATATAGTACAGACTGCGTATTATTGGTTATAAAAATATCCAAATACCCATCGTTATTATAATCTCCAATACCTGCATTCATTGAATCCATAATTACATTTGTCCCAGAAGGCACAGAAACGTCTATAAATGTTCCGTTCCCCTGATTCATATACATTGAATTTTCAAAGGTGTAGTGATCATTGATGACATATAGATCTAGGTCTCCATCAAGATCCATGTCAAAAAATGCAGAGCAAAAAGTTTGGCGCACACCGTTACCCGTTCCAGATGCAACGGTATGATCTACATAAATACCCAGCGAAGGATCGAATATATACATCCAATTTGTAAAACCATTTGTCTGATGGTCCGAGTTACAAATGTAAAGATCTAAGTATCCATCTTTATTTATATCTCCAAAATTTGCCCCTTGTGACATGTGTACTGAAGTAGGCAAATTCATTAAAACAGTTACATCCGTAAAGTCCATATTGCCATTATTTCTGAACAATAAATTAGGTCCATCTATAGAGGTAGCAAAAAAATCCTTGTCACCATCATTGTCATAATCCACCCATAATACTTGTTTGGTTTCATAAGTGTAATTAATGGGAGCGGGTTCTAATTTCTCAAAATGGTCTCCTTTGTTTTCAAAGAAAATAATATCAGCACCAGACTCAGTTCCAAAGGTTAGGTCATCTAATCCATCTCCATTAAAATCCGCAAAACTAATGGCACCACCTCCAAAGAACATATCCATTCCATACATGCCATTGACGCCCAAAATAGATTGTTGTTGAGTAAAACTTTGTCCTAAAAGCTGTGTTGAAAATATGTTACACAGAACACTAAATAAAAATATCTTTCTCAATGCTAGTTGTTTATAAATTGAAATTAAGTTTTTCTTCAATCATTTAAGCAAATATTTTGGAATTTAAACTTTCTTCAAGAAATAAAAGTGAATACTTTATCTATCTGACTAAAGTAACATCTCCTACAAACACTTCTTCTACTCCATTTTCATGTAGTACGGTGATCAGATAAGCATAAACACCTTGTTCTACTAACTTTCCATTAAAGTATCCGTCCCACCATCCATTGACTCCATGAAGCGGAAAATTCTCATTATAATAAATCAAGTTTCCCCAACGATCATAAATCCTGTAATCTAAAATCTGGACTGGATAAGTTGCATAAGTTTGTAACTGGAAAGTGTTGTTATTGGAATCTAAATCTGGGTTAAATAGATTTGGAATATAAATTGGGCATTGCGGAATATTCAGACTTACTTCAGCAATGGCTCGACAATCCAATTCATCAGTCACTTCAACGATATAAGAACCAAAATTTAGATTTTCGAAATTGGGATTTGATTGGGTAGGCAAATTATCTAGAGTATAATTAAACTCTCCAGTTCCACCACTTGCAATTATTATAATCTCCCCATTCGCTATTTGACATTCTGGATGCACAAGGGTTGGATTTAAATCTATTCCTGGAGTAGTAATCAAAGAAGTCTGGATAGAATCAACACAGCCATCACTATCTTCAACGAAAATCAAATATGTGTCCGCAGATAATCCTGTAAAGTTTCCTTCTTGGCTAATTGTATCATTTAAAAAGAAAGCGTATTCTCCAGTTCCATTTTCTGCAGAAACGTTGATAATCCCATTTTTATACTCACAAGTTTCGTCAGCTTTAAAGTCAATATCTATGATCGGTAAAGTACTTTCAGCAATTGTATCATAGATTGTGTATGGACAACCATATTCATCTAATACAAACAATTGGTACGGCCCTGGAGAAAGATTCTGAAAGGTATTATTAAGCATAAATTCTATTGAGTCTAAAGAGAAAATGGCATTGGGGTCATTGGTAATCAATTCTATACTGCCATTGTTTTCAGTACATTTGGTGTCTAAGACATTAGCATTAATTTCTATAGGAGGTGCTGCTTGTATTTCTACAATAAATTCGGATTCGCAACCTTCTTCATTTCTAACTTTAAACAGATATTCGCCTGGTGCTAAATTTTGATAAATTCCTTCCGTCAAAAATGCTTGACCTTCTAACGAATAATTGTAGATTTCATCGTTAAGAGTTTCAAAAATAATAGACCCATTATTTTCTCCGCAATGTGCAGGAATTGTTTGCACATTAATATTCCCAATCAAGTCAATACCTTGAAAACAAAAAGCAAGATTATCTAATCCCAAACCAAAAAAACCACCAACAGATGGTGGTCGAAAACCATTCATTCTAATAGCATAAATTTCTCCATTACAACCTGGACCATTGAATCCCCAACAAGTTGCCAACCCATCTCCAGTACCAGGATCTCCAGCCTGGATCATTTGAGTAAAAATAATTTCTCCATTAATATCAAGCGCATCCAAGACAAATTCTTCCTCGAAGTCCATATCTAAAATACAACCAGAAACGCTATCAATGGGAAATTCAAAATTTATAAGTATGGTTTCTGATTGAACATCTTGTAAAATCCCATCATCTGTAAGGAAAAAGCTTCCAACATTTTGATTAGGAGCAGGAGTATCATTGCCAAAATCAGAACCAAAGGCTATTGCTGGTCCACCAACTTGCGCCAATATTGGGAAACCACCTCCTTCTAGAGAAAAAGTAACCCCAAACTCATCTCTGTATTGATCACTTATCTCTAATCCTTCAAATGGAGTCTGATTAGGGATAGTTTCAAAATTCAAATTTAAGCAACCGAACACATCTTGACCTGTCAAATATTGACTTGAGTAAAGAATGAGTATTATTAATAGTTTGCGCATTGAGAATTTTAAAAGATCATACCAAATTAAGGTTTTTCTAAATTAGTTGATAGTTAATATGTAATCTTTAAAAAATCGACTTTTGTTTAAAGAATTATAAGATATTGCCAAAATTTAGTCGTGAATTGTAATATTTAACAATAATTCTGTGAATACTGATCGAGATTTTGATGAGTTTGTATATTTATACAATTGTTTTTTTATTCAAAAAAATACCATGAAGTTATGCAATTAAAGTGCTGTGTCGTGTTAACAATATTTCAGTTTTCATGTATTCCATTGATGTTTAGTCAATGGGGCGGAAACTCTGAAGGAGGGATTCAGCTTTCTTCCGAGAATGCATTTCCAAGTTATACTTTAATAGAAAATAGTACGCAGACATATTTGATCAATACTTGTGGCGAAATTGTCCATGAATGGCCTCAAGTCGGAGACACAGACTTACATCCCAAGTTATTACCTAATGGCAATCTACTATATATCAGAAATAACAGAGTAACGGAACGAAACTGGGATGGAGAATTAGTAAATCAGGTTACCCATGGCGATGATGATTTAGAGTTAAAATACGAAGTTATATTAAAAGAAAACAACAATTATCTATGTGTAGGAAGAAGAGATTTTAGTTTTGATGCATTTACAAATATTGGTTTTGAATTTACGTATAATTTTCCTTCTGTTGTCGATGTTGTTGTAGAATTAGATAGAGAGACAGGAGAAATAGTTTGGGAATGGAATATCTCAGATCATGTCATTCAGCAAAGAGATCCTGAATTACCCAACTATGGCATACTGTCCGAAAATCCGCAGTTGGTGAATCTTGATGGATTGGGATATTATGATTGGACAAACTATGAATCATTTATGATTAATGGGATGGATTATAATCCAGAACTACAACAAGTTGCATTAAGTGTTCGAAAGATGAATGAAATAATGATTATTGATCAAAGCACTACGACTGAGGAAGCAAAAGGATCGAATGGAGGCCGGTATAATAAAGGAGGTGATATATTGTACCGTTGGGGAAATCCTCAAAATTACGGTTATGGCACCGAAGAAGACAGAAAATTATACTACCAACATAATCCAAACTGGATTAAATATGGAAAACATACTGGAAAAATGATCTGCTTTAACAACGGACTAAATAGACCTAATGTGGGCTATAATGAAAGGTATTCTTCTGCGCCAATATTAGCACTGCCTATGGACTTTAATGGAAATTTTATCAGAGAATCGGGATCTGCATTTGGACCAGAAGAGGCGGAAATAGATTATAGTAGACCGACCACTAATACAGATTTTTATTCTGCTTATACTTCTGGAGCTACTGTTTTACCTAATGGAAATATTTATATCACTGAAGGTGTCGATGGAGTCATTTTTGAACTAGATCAAGAGGGCAATAAAATTTGGATCTATGACACACCCAATGTAAGTTACTTATTCAGGTCAGAAAAATATGGACTTGACTATCCTGCATTTGAAGGAAAAAAATTAATTCCTAAT
>JAHDBF010000163.1 GCA_020630525.1 Saprospiraceae bacterium | reverse complement strand
TAACTAATAACTAAAAAATAAACAACTAATTATATGACTAATCGACGACCGCAGAATAATATGCCAGACATCAATACTGGAATATTCAAGTATATCTTTATAGGTATTGCCATTTTTATGTTGATCGCTATTTTAACCAGCACAACTTTTATTACCATTCCTTCAGGTCATAAAGGCATTAAATTTAAAAAATTCGGAGGAGGTATAGAAAAAGACATGGTCTATGATCAAGGGTTTCATGTAGTTGCACCATGGAATGACTTAATCATTTACGAAGTAAGAATTAAAGAAGGCTTTGAAAAAATGGATGTACTTTCTAAAAATGGATTGTCAATTTCTGTGGAATTATCATTTAGATATGCTCCAGTGGGAGATCAGATCGGATATTTACATGATTATGTAGGTAGAGATTATCTTTCGCAGATTATTAATCCAGAGATCAGATCTGCAACCAGAGAGGTAATCGGAAAGTATCTGCCAGAAGAATTGTACAGTACAAAAAGAGAAGCTATCCAAGACGAAATATTTACTAGAACAAGTGAATCTATTTCTGAAAAATACATCAAATTAGATGCGGTTTTAATCAGATCAGTTTCTTTACCTGAGAATTTGAAAGCTGCAATCGAGCAAAAATTACAAGAGGAGCAAATGTCTTTTCAATACGAATTTAGACTCGATAAAGAACGTAAAGAAGCGGAAAGAAAAATTATCGAAGCACAAGCGAAAGCAGATGCAAACAGAATTCTTAACGCGAGTTTGACAGATAAAATTTTACAAGATAAAGGGATAGAAGCAACATTAGAATTGGCAAAGTCTCCGAATTCTAAAGTCGTTATTGTAGGTGGAGGAGAAGGTGGATTGCCGCTGATATTAAACAATTAATGATTGGTATTAAAAATTAAAAAAGGGGAGTCAGCGCAGCTGATTCCCCTTTTTTATTGCTTATATCACTTAATCTAATCGGTCCCAACCAATGCCAGTTCCAAACCAAGGAGATACTGTTGTTGTCCTTACAATACCGTGATCCTTACTATAGATGTAAGTAAATCCTGGTCCATCTGCTGCCATAGCTTCATTATTTACAACTACATTCAATCGATCATAACTTTGTCCAAGTAAAGTAAAATCTTCAGCATACAATTCTTTATTGAAATCAGTAGAATTATAGTCTGTGATCCAACTATTTATTTCTATTTTCTCTTCTACAAATTCATTAAGCGCAATAGGAACATACTCTCTATAAAACAAATGACTTCTAAAATAATTGTTTATTCCAGTAGGTATAATATATAGTTCGTCATCAACTACAGACCAATTGTTTATGAATATAGAATCCGCATTGTAGTAATAAGGTTCAGGAGCAGTGAAAATGGAAGAATTTCTACTTAATGATTCTTTTACCACAAATTCATTTTCTTTCTTGTCGATCACTTCACAAATCAAAGTGTCGCCAGTATATTCAAAACTTGGATTACTATCCCAATATCCTTCACCACTAAGCATTACATAGCTAAATTTATCTCCAATTTCCCAATCAGAAAAATTTAAACTACCAGTTAATAATTCTGTAGGCACTTCCGGTAAGATATCTTGATGATCTTCTTTTTCACAAGCAGTAAAGATGGAAAGTGAAAGTAGACTTAGTAAAATTAACGTATTTTTCATTTGAATTTATTTAATGGTGAATAAATAAGTCTTCAAATGTGCTAACGATAGCGAATTAACTTTCGTTGGTGTTTTTACTATAATATTCGTCAAAAACTTTATCTACAGGTTCCCAAAGTTCAATTTTATTTCCTTCAGGATCCATGATGTGCACAAACTTTCCGTAATCATAAGTTGCAATTTCATCGAGTATTTTTACTCCTTCCTTTTTAAGTTCGCCGACCAGCCACTCAATATCTTCCACTCTATAATTGATCATGAATTCTTTTTGAGAAGGTTTCATATGTTCGCTGTCTTGGCTGAATGTGCTCCATTGTAAATAGCCAGTAGATTGTGGATTTTTCTGTGGATGGAAACGGAATACTGCCCCATATTCGTCAGTATCAAGACCAAGATGTTTGCCATACCAATTTCGCATTTCAGTAGGATTATCTGTTTTAAAGAAAATACCTCCTACCATTGTGACTCTTTTCTTTTTATCCATTTTAATGCAGTTTATCCTTCTTGTAATTCCTCTCCTTTCTCTTTGATTTCGTCAACAGTATCCACTACTTTATCCCAAAAATCTCTAAATAGTGGCTTTACAGATTCTGTAATCCCTTTTGTTGCTTCAGGAAGCGGAGCCAATAATGCATAAGACAATGACGACTCTTTAGCTGACTCACTGATAATCCTAGTTTTATTTAAAAATACTAAGGCATAACTTAAACCTATGGCAAATGCCAAAGTTAAGATCAGTCCTCCACCGATTTTATTTATAAAATTCAGGTGTGCAAATTTTAATAAATCTTCAAGTCTATTTCCGATAAATCTTATCAATGCGATGACGAGAATAAATGTCAGTACAAACCCAATAATAAATACAAATGCAGGATTTATATTCAGTACATTGTCTAATAGACCGATAACAATTGGAGACAATTTCATCGCCGCTAAAATCCCAATAAATATGGATACTACAGAAAAGAAAGTCCCAATAATGCCTTTTGAGTATCCAGAATAAAAAGCATAAGCTAAAATCAACGCAACAATAATATCTAAGACCATAATATTTACTAGTTAATAATTTATTAAAAGCGGAATAAGCAGCACTTATTATATATTTCAGCGGTTAAACTTACGATTTGTTGCTCTTTCGTAGCTAATCTTTTGCAGTTTTATATATCAAACTAATTTGTATTTGTATTTTGCACGCGTAAATGAAATCTTGTCTAATCATATCATTCTCATTCTTTCTGACATTTAGCAGTGTTTATGCATCAAGCTATGCCTTCTCAAATTCAGAAAAAATTGATTCGTTACCTAACGTTTTTATGATTGGTGAACACGAGTTTGAATATGAAGAATTGGTAAAATCTTGCGATATACTATTACTAGATATTTGCCAAGATTCAATGCAACTGGCTTATACCAATTGGTTAACGATGTTAAACGAAATGGAAATCTATGCAGAGTCCAATAATTTTGACATCAAAGGAATTAAAATTTGGTTAAATGTATTCTGGAACAAGGATGGAAAGATCAATAAACTGGTTTATTACCCAAAACCCAATTCTAGAAACATCGACTTTTCTACATTAACTGAGTTTTTTCAAACATTTTTGGCAAAGCACACATTCCCAATAGAAGTTGAAAGTTGCTTTTCTCACTACGGCAGTGCCACCTTTCCAACTTTTGCCAATTTGTATTTAGGCGATAAATGATAAAATCCGCAGCATACTTTTCTCTATTTCTTTTCCTCATATTTCAAACCTCTTGTACAGATAAAATAGCAATTACGGAGTTTGAAAAAATTGCTGATGTTAATTACAAAGTATTCGATATAGAATTAAATAGCGAAAACCAATTGGTCGCATGTGGTGGAGAATATTGGGATTATGGATTCATAAGTATTACTGATTTGACAGACTTTACGACTGAGGTAGATAGTGTTAGTAAATCTGCAGTTTTTGATATTGATATTAATGAAAATGGAGATATAGCAGCATGCGGTATTTATAGATATTTTTATAAATCATCAGATGAATGGAATGTTTTTTATACGCCAGAATCTGACATCTTGCATCAAATTATTTATGAAGAAAATATATTAATGATCGTGGGTGGAGCGGGTCTAAGTACTGGAGCATACTATGACATAAATACCGTAAATGGAGAAGTAAATAGGACTGATTTTGATCGAGAATTAGCAAGTATTTATAGCAATGACGACACCATGATATTGGGTGGATTTGGCGCAATCTATTGTCAAGAAGAGCAGGAGAATTTTGACATTAAACATATATCGGGAGACTACTTTTTAGATATGGAATCGGACGGATCTGATATTGTGATACTCGGAGAAACTGGGAAAATGTATGTTATTGATACAAAAGGAAATGTAGAAAATGAAATTAATCCTCCGTTTTATAGATTTTCAGGAATTAGTGATGTGATTGATCTCGCGATTTTTGATGGAGAATGGTTTGTTAGTGCTAGAGAAAATACGATTTGGAAAAGTAAGGATCGTGGAGAAAATTGGCAGAAACTTTCGATTGAAGACCAAGGAGATATTCTGTCTATTGAGAAAAAAGGAGATTACCTTTATTTTGGTACTTCGAATGGGATTATTGGCAGAATATTGGATTAAGGAATAGGAATAGCATCATTCACTTAACATAAGATTAACCGCTACTTTTAAAACAAAGTATCTTAAATAGCGTCTTAATACAAAGCATTATTATGAGACATACATACTTAACTATAACATTCATTTTTGGGATCATTGCAGGATCTTTTTCTCAAGCGAATACTTTTACCGAAAGTGGATCAGCCGATAAAGAAGCGACAGCCATATTGGATAAGATAAGAGCAAAAATTGATGGTGCTTCGGATTTAACCTATGATTTTACGGTAGAAATTCAGTTTCCTGAAATGCCAGTAGAGCAAATTCCTGGAGATTTGGTCCAAAAGGAAGATAAATTTGTTTTAAAAATGAGTGATCAGGAGATTTATTCTGATGCAGAGACAATGTGGGTATATCAAAAAGATATGAATAATGTGCAGATTTATGATGCAGATTTTGGAGAAGACTCCGAATTTATGTCTCCTGCACAGTTGTTAAGTATCTATAATTCACCAGATTACACCTATGCTATTGAAGATCAATGGATTGAAGGCAGCATTAATATCACGAAAATCGTTTTTAAACCATTAAAAGAGGATTCAGAATACTTTAAAATGACGCTAGAAGTAGCTGATTCTGGATTTATGATTAAAAATTTGAAAGTTTTTTCTAAAGATGGTACTAGATATGCACTAAAAATTCATAATATTACGTCTAATAAGAACTACAACGATGATTATTTTGTTCTTAATGTAGAACAACTCAAAGATATACAAGTAGAAAACCTGAGAATTGATTGAACTATTTTGGTCAATCAGTCTATTCGACCTAGCGGTTCTGTGCAAACAGAACCGCTTTTTTTACGCTATAATTTGAGCTAATTCTTGAATTTTAAGCTAGTATTGTAATCAATATTTATAGTAGCTTAGCGTATAATTTTTTTCAATGCCAATTAAGTCTAAATTAATCCTTCCATTCGCAGCACAAATTCACCAAAAAATAAAGCGTGATGCCAAAAATGCGGTAAAAGATCAAGACAAGATTTTTACTAAGCTTATTAAAAAAGCAAGAAAAACCAAGTTTGGTATTGACCATAATTTTAATGCAATTAAAAAATTTGCCGATTACAAAAGTATCGTACCAATCCGAGATTACGAGCAATTAAGTGGATACATAGAATTGATAAAACATGGAAAGAGAGACATTCTTTGGCCTGGAGTTCCTAAGTATTTTGCTAAAACATCAGGAACAACTTCTGGTGCGAAGTATATTCCGTTAAGCAATGAAAGTACGCCTTTACATATTTCTACCGCGAGAAATGCAACCCTAAATCATGCATATCTATCAAAGAATCTAGAGATTTTTGATGGAAAATTAATCTTCTTGTCTGGTAGCCCAACATTAGATTCGGTAGCCAATATTCCAACAGGCAGATTAAGTGGTATTGTAAATCACGAAGTACCAAACTGGATCCAACGCAGTCAAATGCCAAGTTTTAATACCAACTGTATTGATGATTGGGAAGAAAAATTGGACACAATTATTGATGAAACTTTAAGTGAAGACATGCGCCTCATTTCTGGGATTCCACCATGGGTGCAGATGTATTATGAAAAACTATTAGAGCGGACAAAGAAAGCAACTGTAAAAGAAATATTTCCAAACTTTTCTCTCTTTGTGTATGGTGGAGTAAACTTCGAACCATACCGAAAAATATTAGAAAATCTAACCGGAGAAAGAATATTAAGTTTAGAAACTTATCCAGCTTCGGAAGGATTCATAGCATTCCAAGATCAAGTAGAAAACGAAGGATTGTTGCTGAATACCAATGCGGGACTTTTCTATGAGTTTGTTCCAACAGATCAGATATTTAGTGAGAACCCAGACCGATTAGGATTGAGAGATGTGGAGCTAGATAAAGACTATGCAATTTTGTTGACCAGTAATGCTGGACTTTGGTCTTACAATATTGGCGATACAGTAAAGTTTGTCAGTAAAGACCCATATCGAGTTGTAGTCTCAGGAAGGATAAAGCATTTTATTTCTGCATTTGGAGAGCACGTTATTGCACAAGAAGTAGAAAAAGCATTTTTAACAGCCGTAAATAAATATAACTTAGAAGTTGTAGAATTCACCGTTGCACCAAATATTAATCCTGACAAAAATAAGTCTGCTTATCATGAGTGGTTTTTTGAATTCAGAAAAGAACCAGTAGATAATTTTATTGATATAGAAAAAACTATAGACGAACACTTACAACAACAAAACTCATATTACAAAGACCTACGTGATGGCAACATCTTAGACCAACTAAAGATTACCAGTTTAAGACAAAATGCATTTCGATCGCATATGGAATCATTGGGGAAATTGGGTGGACAAAATAAAGTTCCGAGGTTAAGTAATGACCGTAAGATTGCAGAGTCACTGATGCGGTTT
>JAHDBF010000162.1:4534-6719 GCA_020630525.1 Saprospiraceae bacterium | reverse complement strand
ATCTCACCGCTGATCGTCCCCAGATGATGTAACGCATGGCGTATATCCGTTGCAATAAGATCTGAAGGGATACCTGTATCAAGACCATTCAATACAAGCTCCAATGATTCATAAGTATTGTTCAGTGCTTCAAAATGTCTAGCATTAGAAAGGACTACATCTGACTGATGATTGGTATTAGATCTAGCCATTTCTAATAAAAGACTTTTAACTTTTTCTATATCAGTCTGGTTCTTTGCCGAAATGGATATTGTTTTCGTACGACCAGTAGAAGTACTTACTGCTTCTTCAATATCTATTTTATCACATACGGCGAATAGGTCAGATTTATTTAAGCAAATGATTACTTGTTTCTTTTTATCTAAATTTAGCGAACTGAATTCATGAACGATATTGGCATAATCCTCTTCTAATTCTGCAACGTAGATGATGATCTGCGATTTTTCAATTGTTTCATACGTGCGATTTATACCGATATTTTCTACAGTGTCTTCAGTTTGCCGTAGACCAGCAGTATCCATAAACCTAAATAGAATTCCATCTATATTTAGCGTATCTTCGATAACATCTCGGGTAGTACCTGCGATGTCGCTAACGATGGCTTTGTTTTCATTTAGTAATGCATTTAGCATGGTAGATTTACCTACATTTGGTGAACCTACGATTGCAGTAGGAATCCCTTCTTTCACTGCATTTCCAAAACTAAAAGATTGTCTGAGGTCAGCGATTACTTTTTGTGTGTCATTGACCAATGTTTTGAGTTCCGTTCTATCGGCAAACTCTACATCTTCTTCTCCGAAATCATTTTCTAATTCGATTAAGCTTGCAAATTTTATCAACTTAGCTCTAAGCTCTTGAATCATTTTAGAGACGCCGCCTCTGAGTTGGTGCATGGCAATCTGGTGTTGCGATGCTGTAGTCGAGGCGATCAAATCAGAAACTGCTTCCGCTTGAGAAAGATCCAACTGTCCATGTAAAAATGCACGCATGGTAAATTCTCCAGGTTCCGCATACCTTACTCCGTTTTTAAGAAACAGCTCTATAACTTTGTTGATGATGTAAGGTGATCCATGACAACTTAGCTCTATGACATTCTCCTTGGTATAACTTCGCGGAGCACAGAAAACAGTAGCCAGACATTCGTCAATAATATTGTTATCCTCATCAACCAATTTTCCATAATGGACGGTATTTCCAGTAGATTTTAACAAATTTTCACCCTTAAAATATTTGTCTACAATGCTAATGGCATTTTGCCCTGATAATCGGATCACGCCGATAGCACCTTGTCCTTTTGGCGTAGATAATGCGATTATTGTATCGTTTATTGTTGTAGTCATAGTATGTAAAGATAATAAGTATTTTGTGTCTATTGATTGAAAAATAGTTTGAATACCGATTTGTCAAATGATATTTTTTGCCCTTTTGTTATTAAACATTTTGCTTCAAATGATGTTAAAATAATTTTGTAGGTTTAATCAAATAGTATAACAATATTGAATAATATCGTAATTATCGGAGGTGGTATTGCTGGATTAGCGTCAGCTTGTTTTTTGGCGAAAGCAGGAAAAAAGGTAACGGTACTAGAGAAAAACAATACAGTTGGTGGTCGCTGCAGATCATTTAAGGCAGAAGGCTTTACTTTTGATATGGGCCCCAGTTGGTATTGGATGCCAGATGTATTCGAAGATTTTTTCAATAAGTTTGATAAAACAACAGCTGATTTTTACGATCTAATTAGATTAGATCCATCCTATAAAGTTTTCTTTCCTGAAGAGGAAGTAGACATTCCAGCATCATATGATTCACTAAGAAACCTTTTCGAGTCTTGGGAAAAAGGGGCAGCAGAAAAACTAGATAAATTCATTGGCGAAGCAAAAACAAAGTATGATATAAGTATGGCTGATCTGGTGTATAAGCCTTCACTTTCTATTTTTGAATTTGCCAATCTTAAGGTATTGAAGTCCATTTTTTCTATGGATCTATTTAAGAGCTTTTATACACATACCACTAAATACTTTAAAGATCCTAGAATATTACAATTGCTAGAATTTCCGATTCTGTTTTTAGGTGCTACAGCCAAATCAACACCAGCGCTTTATAGCCTGATGAACTATGCAGATATCAAATTAGGAACTTGGTATCCTGATGGAGGAATGATAAAAATTGCGGAAGCTATGGAAAA
>JAHDBF010000162.1:0-4434 GCA_020630525.1 Saprospiraceae bacterium | reverse complement strand
TGTAATCCTTCACAAACAGATAACACGGTAGCTCCTGCGGATTCAGAAAATCTATTTATTTTGATGCCATTAGCACCAGGTATTGAAGATAGTGAGGAAATACGTGAAAAATACTTTGATATTATCGTAGAAAGAATGGAAGCTAGATGTAACACTAAGTTTAGAGATCAGATAGTGTATAAGCGATCATACTGTGTTCAAGATTTTGAGCAAGATTACAATGCGTACAAAGGTAATGCTTATGGATTGGCAAATGTGTTATTGCAAACAGCAGTATTAAAGCCAAGCATAAAGCACAAAAAATTAGATAATCTATACTTTACTGGTCAGTTGACTGTGCCAGGACCGGGTATGCCACCATCTCTTATTTCTGGAGAAATAGTAGCCAAACACATCATCAAAAAACAGTAGAAAATGAAGCAATTATACGACAATGTAAGTTTTGAGTTAAGTAGCCAAATCACCAAACGCTACAGCACTTCGTTTTCTATGGCGATGACTTTGTTACCACCTAAGATTAGAAAAGCAATCTATGCCATTTATGGATACGTTAGGGTGGCGGATGAGATTGTAGATACATTTGAAGGGTACGATCAAGCGGTATTATTATCAGAATTTAAAGACCAAACTTTTCAGGCAATTGATCGTGGTATAAGTACCAATCCAGTATTGCATTGTTTTCAAGATGTCGTAAATGAATACAACATCGACCATGCTCATATAGATGCTTTTCTTTACAGTATGGAAACGGATCTAGACAAAAGTATACACAACAAAAGCTCTTATGACACATACATCTATGGATCAGCAGAGGTTGTTGGTCTTATGTGTTTACATGTTTTTCTTGATGGCAATCAAGCTGAGTATGAACGTTTAAAACCATTTGCACAAAAATTAGGTTCTGCATTTCAAAAGATCAATTTCTTGAGAGATTTAGGTCATGATGTAAATGAGCTTGATAGGGTATATTTTCCAGGATTTAATCCCAATGATTTAAGTAAAGAGAATTTCCAAAAAATATATGACGACATTCAACATGATTTTGATCAAGGATTAGAAGGGATAAAAGGACTACCTAAGTCTGTTCGTTGCGCAGTATATACTGCTTACAAATATTATTTGCGATTATTTAAGAAGATTAAAACAATGAATACGATTAAGGCATTCGAAGCCAGAATCAGAATCAATAATCTGATTAAGCTTAGAATTCTTTTTTCATCGTACCTTAGACACAAAATTAATTTTATATAAACTATGGCTTTTAACTTATTGATTACACTAGGCGTTTTTCTTATTATGGAAGGTGTAACATGGTTTACACACAAGTTTATAATGCATGGTTTTCTGTGGTACTTACATGAAGATCATCATGTTCCACACAAGCATTTTTTTGAAAAGAATGACATGTTCTTTATCATTTTTGCAGTACCGAGTTTTCTATTGATTCTATTTGGTTCGATGAATGGTTTTGATTTTAGGACATTTATTGGATTTGGTATTATGCTTTATGGTATTGCTTACTTTTTAGTACATGATGTATTAATCCACCGACGATTTAAGTGGTTTGATAAGATTAAAAATCCTTACTTTAGGGCATTAAGAAAAGCGCATAAAGTACACCATAAACACATGGGAAAAGAACATGGAGAGTGTTTTGGGATGTTGTATGTGCCAAGAAAATATTTTGTCGAAGCGTTTAATTCCAAGAGATGAATTATCTCTATTTGCTTGTAGATGCTGCGACTATAAGTATCCCATTTATATATACTTTTGATAAAAGATTAAATTTTCATCATCAATGGAAAAACTTTTTTCCAGCGTGTCTTATCACTGGATTATTTTTTATTGTATGGGATGTTTTTTTTACCCAATGGGGAATCTGGGGTTTTAATGAAGTCTATCTTACTGGAATAAATTTGATAAATTTACCGATAGAAGAGTGGCTTTTTTTTCTTTGTATTCCTTATGCATGTTTGTTTACCTATCATTCATTGTTTTATCTAATCAGCAATCCGTTTAAGTTTCCATCCAAGTATATTTCGATTCCGCTTATAGTAATATTAGGGATTTTATTATTCTTAAATTTTGGAAAATATTATACTACAAGTGCATTTGTATATTGTATTGGCTCAGTAATAACCGCAGAATATTTGATAAAAGCGGAGTACCTCAATCGCTTTTATTTCACCTACCTCATTATATTAATTCCATTTTTTATCGTGAATGGAATTCTTACAGGATCTTGGATTGAGGACCAAGTTGTTTGGTATAATGATACAGAAAATTTGGGATTTAGAATAGGGACAATTCCCTTTGAGGACATATTTTATGGGATGGGATTACTGCTAACGATAACCATGATCTACGAATTTTTACAAAAAAGAAAAACTCAAATACTCGCTTAACCATTCTTTATTTCTTCCTTTCAAAATTTTTCATTAGTTTAATAGTATCAAAACATAAATACTATGAGACTTTTTATTGGTGCATTGGTCGGAGGATTGATCCTTTTTATTTGGCAATTTATTTCTTGGGGACCAGGAAACATCCACATTAGTGAAATGCAGTACACAGAAAATCAAAATGAATTACTGGATTGCATGGCAGGAAAATTAGAAACTGGAACGTATTATTTACCTAGGGTAAAGTATGATGCAGATGCAGAAACACAAGCTGCATTTTCTGAAAATATGATTGGAAAACCTTGGGCGATTGTTAGTTACCGAGAAGCATTTGACTTTAGTTTTGGAGGGAATTTAGCAAGGGGTTATGCGATTGATTTTGTTTCTGTTTTACTTTTATGTTGGATTTTATTAAAAATACCTGGCATCAGTTTTTCTACGACATTAATTTCTAGCATTACAGTAGGAGTGATAGGTTATCTTAATATTGCGTACCTCAATCATATATGGTTCGAAACAGAATCTATACCATACCTCATTGATGCGATTGTAGGATGGGGATTATGTGGTGCATGGTTGGGATTCTGGTTAACAAGAGAAAATAATTAGTAATAAATTATGACATTAAAAGAAGTAATGACTGAGTTAGAATCCATGGGTTCTGACCAAACTTGTAATATCTTTAGAAAACATGGAATTCCTGATCCTATGTTTGGAGTGAAAGTGGCAGATTTAAAAAAAATTGTAAAAAAGGTAAAAACAAATCACGAGCTTTCATTAGAACTTTATGCTTCTGAGAATTATGATGCTATGTATCTGGCAGGTTTGATCGCCGATGAAAAAGTAATCTCTGCCAAAGAATTAGATGGTTGGGCTAAGGCTTCAAAATGCAGTGCGACCAGTGAATATACGGTCGCATGGTTAACCGCTGAAACTCCACATGCAGAAAAGCTGGCTGACAAATGGCTAAAATCTAAAGATGAATTTATATGTGCTGGAGGATGGGCAACATGGAGCAATCATGTAGCATTAACTGCCAATGAAGATTTGGATTTAGAAAAGATTAAATCTATGCTTGATTTTGTGGAAGAGAATATTGACTCAGTTAAAAATCGAGTAAAATATACGATGAACGGTTTCGTAATATCTGTTGGTACTTATGTAAAGCCACTTCTTGATGAAGCATTTGCAACTGCTACTCGATTAGGAAAAGTAAAAGTAGATGTTGGTGATACTGCATGCAAGGTTCCATTAGCTACAAAGTATATTGAGAAAGTTGTGGGAACAGCTCGACTAGGTAGGAAAAAGAAAAAAGCCCGATGTTAAGACTAAGTATAATTTTTTTTCTGTTCAGTGTCCAATTTGGAATCTCTCAAGATATTTCTGGTCTAGATATCGTCAAAAAAAGTATTGACTTTCATGGAGGGTATGAACGCTATGACTCGATTAAGCAATTTAATTATATCAAGGAAATTACTTCCTTCAATCCATCCGATGAGATAGAATCGACCAAAATACAAACCATAAAATATGATCGTAATAAACCGCTAAACGGATCACTAGAATGGAAAGTGGATACAGTTCAATATAGAATTGTGTGTAATGATTCTTGTTATTACTATGTGAATGGGCTATTGTCAGAAAACTATACTCCATCTTCTGCAAAATCTAATTTCTTATCTTCAGAATATGTATTGTTTATGCCTTTTAAGTTATTAGACCCTGGCGTAAAATTGGTTTATCAAGGTCTAGATACTTTAGAAGACGGTATGAAAGTGTATGCTGTAAATGCAATCTATAATACTAAAATAAAGACACATACAAGGGATCATGTTTGGACGTACTACTTTAATTGCGATAGTTTTCGCTTAGAAGGTGGGATGGTTGATCACGGAAGTCGATTTAGCTATATTAGAAACAATAGTTTTGTCAAAAAAAATGGAATCTTATTTCACGAAAAAAGAAAGAGTTTCCGTTGTGACAGTCTCAGAAACATAGAAAGACGGACAACGGAATATATTTATCGATATTA
>JAHDBF010000161.1 GCA_020630525.1 Saprospiraceae bacterium | reverse complement strand
TTGAAAAATATCTTTCACATTATAGCCAGCCATTTCTAAATATTGTTTCATCAATCGTCCATGAGATGCACCTACTATAATTGCTGCAGATTTAGCATTATTATTCTCTATAATTTGTATGGTATTTTCTACCATTCTTACATTTCTCATATCCCAAAATTTTTCATACATTTTTGCAGAATATTTATTCTTGCTAAATCTATTTGGGAAATCATAAACATAAAAATCTACTTCGTCATAAACTGGAGAATTTAAAGCTTTTATATATTCATTTGCCTCCATTACAATTTCCTCTAAGCTATCTAATTTTGAAAAGTACAAAGTCGCTTCTTCGTTATTATATCCATCATTTGAATAATACCAGTGTCTATGAAAAGCATCTGAATCTGTCTGATCATCCATACTATATAGCGTATCTAATTCTAATTTGACAGCTGACGGAAATGCAATCAGTTGATATTCATTTCTTTGTTTGTATCTAGTGTATTTTTTTAGTGTATCTAGAGAAATATAATTTAATTCTAAATTTTTGCTGATCCTAGTCTTAACCTCCAATTCTTCCTTATCTAGTTTTTCAAATAATTGGAAAGTATTGTATGCCAAATTGACCCTATCCAAGTTATGAGCAAAACTTTTAATCTCTTCCATTTTTTGTACGTATTCATCAGTTTTAACATCAATCGAAATATCGCTTTTCAAATCAGGTTTAAAATTTTTTAATAATTTCGAAAAATAATCTCCATAGGCAATTTTTTGACTAACCAATTGATCTTTAGCAATATACTCAGTGATAAATACCTCAGGATTAAAAGCTACTATTTCTTGGATCGCTTTTTCAATTTCTACATTATAGTTTTTGGGATAACCGTGGTCAGTTCGTATAAGCAGAATCTCTGCCGTCTCTGATTTAAAATCTTCATTTTTATCTTGACCTATACCAACATTTATAATTGTAGTAAGTGCAACAAATATTATTAATAACTTTTTCATTTTAATTGTTTTTAATTGAATAATGACTCAAACATAAAAGGAGATTTTATGAGATAAAAGCCAAATCTGCTAAGACAAATAATCCTTCTGCAAACTGGTTTTTCAGCTATATTCTTGTTCACCGAGAGAAATCCTTCATTCACCGATAAGTTTGAAGCTACACCGTTTTAGCATGCCTACGTAGTGCAAAAAGACATATATTTATGACTATGAAAAAGACCATTATTCATCTTTTAATCATTGTGTTAATTATTGACTTACTACTGGGTCCGATACGAATGTTGATCGATAGTAATGAGTTGAGTAAAACTATTGAGACGTTTACAAGTTTACCATTTTTTATTCTTTATACTAGCTCTATTGTGATTTTTACTTTTTATGCTTTTGCAACATATCAAATCATAGCAAAGTATTATCAATCAGGTCAGATGACAAAAATTTTTGGCAGTCTAATCGTTGCCGTTATTTTATTAATTTCCCTTAGGTACCTTATTCAAGAAGTACTGATGGAATTGTTTTTTGGTTTTAGCAATTATAACGAAGGAACAACATTTAGTTATTACATTATTGATAATCTATACTATATTATCATTTTCTGTGGTGTTGGTGCAGTATACTATTTTTATCGTTTTGCAGAAAAATCTAAATTAGACAAAGCAGAACTATTACTCCAGAACAAAAAATCTGAATTGTCTTTTCTAAAATCTCAGATGAATCCACATTTTCTCTTTAATAGTATGAATAGTATTTATGCATTGGTTTTTCAAAACTCAGAAAAGGCATTGCCTACTATTAAAAAGCTTTCTGATCTTATGCGCTATTCACTGTATGAAACAGAAGATCTTGTTCCACTTAGTAGCGAATTGGATTATATCGAAAACTATATTGAGATGCAAAACATTAGGACAGGTGGAAAACTCAATTATACACTTGACATCAATGGAGAAATTGACAAAATAAACATAGCTCCATTTATTTTAATTCCATTTGTAGAAAATGCATTTAAACACGGAGATCTGAACAATGTAGATAATCCACTGACTTTCAAATTGAATATTGAAGAAGGAAAATTATATTTTTCTTCCTCTAATTTCATCAAAAAACAACACAAAGATGAAGTTGGAGGTATAGGGCTCACCAATGTCAAAAAGCGACTCGAATTGATCTATAAGGAAAGTTTTGATCTAAAAATTAATGAAGAAAATGAGATATTTAATGTGGTGTTAAATCTAAATGTATGATACGAACCATAATTATTGATGATGAGCCATTGGCAATAGGATTACTGTCAGAATATGTAAAAAAATGTCCTGACACAGTATTGGTTTCTAGCTTTGAAAATCCAATCGAGGCACTGCATTTTATTGGAAATGAAAAGATAGATTTGATCTTGTTAGACATTCAAATGCCAGAACTTTCAGGCATCCAATTTTTGAAAATATTGGCAGGAAAATGTGCGGTAATTTTAACTACAGCTTATGAGAAATACGCGTTAGATGGTTACGAACATGATGTGATAGACTATTTACTAAAGCCAATTACATTTGATCGCTATCTAATTGCCGTTGAAAAATTCAAAGAAAGAAATTCGCAAATTAAAGAAATCAGTGATGATTCTACACAAGATTATATTTTTATAAAAAGCAGTCACAAACTGATAAAAGTAGATTACGATGACATTCTATTTATAGAGGGACTCAGTGATTATGTCGTAATCCAAACCAAAAAAGAGAAAATTCTTTCGCTAGAAAACATGAAAGACCTGGCAATCCGTTTTCCCTCAAATCTATTTTCAAGAGTACACCGATCTTTTATCGTTCCTCATAACAAAATAGAATTCATAGAAAAAAACAGAATCGTAATTGGAGATAAATATATTCCAGTTGGGAACACATACAAGGATGCATTCTTTGACAAAATTCAGTGAAAGTATATATCCGTTTAACCTACAATCAAGTTTTTACGCTCTGGTCCTTTAGAAATATATTTTACAGGAACGCCAAGCATTTCTTCTAACTTATTAATGTAGTTAAGTAATGCTTCCGGTAATTCATTTCTTGTAGACATTTCTTCAAGATCACAATTCCAACCAGGCATCGATTCATAGTTTGGCGTTATTTCTGAACCTTCTAAATCAAAAGGTAACTCGTCTGTTTTTTCGCCATTTATCTGATATGAATCTGCAAATGAGATTTGATCAAAAGTATTTAAGATATCGACTTTTGTTACACATAATTCATCCACGCCATTAATCATTATGGTGTATTTAAGTTGAGGAATATCTATCCACCCACATCGTCTTGGTCTTCCAGTAGTAGCGCCAAATTCGCCACCTAATTTTCTAATCTCCTCACCTACTTCACCATGTAATTCGGTTGGAAATGGTCCAGACCCTACACGGGTACAATATGCCTTTGTAATGCCTAAAACTTTACCTACTCTTTTCGGTGCAACGCCTAATCCTGTGCAAACGCCAGCAGTAACAGTATTCGACGAAGTCACAAAAGGGTACGTTCCAAAATCTATATCTAGCATAGAGCCTTGTGCCCCTTCTGCCAATACTTTTTTGCCTTGATCCAATGCATTGTTAATGTAATATTGACTATCAACAACGGGAATTGTTTTTAATAACTCTATCGCTTTGTGCCACTCAACAACTTCATTTTCATAATCATACTCCACTGAAGGATAGATTTCTAACAGCTGCTTATGTTTTTTCGTTAGTGCGTCGAATTTTTCTTTAAAATTTGGCGTATGGACATCACCAACTCTCAATCCATTCCTACCTGTTTTGTCCATATAAGTAGGACCGATTCCTTTTAAGGTGCTTCCGATTTTTTGCTTTCCTTTAGAAGCTTCAGAAGCTGCATCGAGCCATCTGTGTGTTGGTAAAATTAGGTGCGCTTTCGAAGAAATCAATAAATTATCCATAGAAAGTCCTGCTGCTTTTAATCCAGCAATCTCTTTGGACAAAATAATCGGATCTACAACTACGCCGTTACCTATAAGGTTCTGTACATCTTTTCTAAAGATTCCAGAAGGGATGGTGTGTAAAACGAACTTTTTGTCTTCGATAACTATGGTGTGTCCAGCGTTGGGACCACCTTGGAATCTAGCAATAATATCATATTGATTGGCAAGGAAATCTACAATTTTTCCTTTTCCTTCATCTCCCCATTGGAGGCCGAGTAAAACATCTAACGCCATTTGTTTTTATGGGTTGAGTTATTAAAAGTCAAAGATATTAAATTTAAAATCGTTATCTACAATTATACATGCTGATTTTAAAACTACACTATTCTTCTTCTTTTCCCATTTGGTTTCTGTCTCTCAAATCTTTAAAAACATCTCTTAAACGATACATTTCGTCTAGTGTCTCATCGAGATACATATCAATGTCTGGTATCCTACGCACATGTTTTCTTACTCTACCTGCCAACTGAGCCCGAAGTTCTCTTTTTTGCTCTTCCAACATTAGAATGACTGCCTGTTTATTCTCTGTTCCATATACAGAAAGATATATTTTTGCTAACCCTAGATCAGAAGTCATTTTTACAGAAGTAACCGTGACAAGGATGTCTCCATAAATAAGATTTCCACTTTGTAATAAAACACTGCTAAAATTTCTTTTAATCAATGCTGCTATTTGTAATTGTCGTTTAGTTTCTGCCATTATTTACCTTGTGTCTGCGAATATATAAAACATTAAACTGGTATAAGAGTTTCTAAAACTGAAGCTTATTTATATTTGTCATTAAGATGAGTGTATTATTAAATAAACCGATAGAATATTTAAAAGGCGTTGGGCCGATAAAAGGAGAACTCCTAAATAAAGAACTACAGATATTTACTGTACGCGACCTCATCTATTCTTTCCCATTTCGATACATAGATAAAACGAAGTTTACTTCTATAAGTGAAGTGTCTCAGTCAGGCGAACAAGTATTATTGCGTGCATTTTTAGTAAGCCTAAAAGAGGTAAAAGGACAAAAGCAACGACGGCTTGTAGGTAAATTAAAAGATGCCAGTGGTTTTTTAGAAGTAGTTTGGTTTAAGGGAGCATCTTGGGTTTTAAAAAACCTTGAAGAAGGTAAGGAATATGTCGTTTATGGTCGGGTGAATGTGTATAAAGGGAAAAAAAGTATTCCCCATCCAGAAATGGAATTGGTCTCGCAATCAAAAGGAGTAAAATCTAGTCTTGACCCAGTGTATTCCTCTACAGAAAAATTAAACAATCGAGGTTTAGATTCTGCTGCACGAAAAAGATTAATAAAAGCTGTTTTTGATGAATTGGATTTAGATGAAATTCCTGAATCTCTACCTGAATATTTGGCTAAAAAACTCGATTTAGTATCAAAAAAGCAAGCGATAAAATATATTCACCTTCCAAGTTCTTTGCATGAAGTCAGCAAAGCCACAAAGCGATTAAAATTCGAAGAATTGTTCTACTTACAACTTTCGATCTTATATAGTAAGCGGAGAAGGCAAGCTCGGATCAAAGGTGCAATGTTTGAAAAAATAGGTGATCACTTTAACAATTACTATAAAAATCATATTCCTTTTGAATTAACTGGTGCGCAAAAGCGCGTTGTAAAAGAGATCAGAAAAGATGTCCAAACAGGATATCAAATGAATCGGCTTTTACAAGGTGATGTCGGGTCTGGGAAAACTATGGTGGCTTTGTTATCAATGTTGATTGCCTTGGACAATGGGTTCCAAGCTTGCATGATGGCACCAACTGAAATATTGGCGCAGCAACACCATCAATCGTTATCAGAATCATTAAAAGAAACAGAAATAAAAGTAGCTTTTCTATCAGGATCTATTAAAGGTAAAGCAAGAAAAGTAATTCTGGAAAATCTTGCGAATGGAGAATTAGATATTATAGTAGGAACACATGCATTGATACAAGATCCTGTAATTTTTCATAATTTAGGATTGGCAGTGATAGATGAGCAACATCGATTTGGTGTAGAGCAGCGTTCTAAACTTTGGAAAAAAAACGAAGTAGTAGCACCACATATTTTAGTTATGACAGCTACACCTATACCAAGAACGTTAGCAATGACTGCCTACGGTGACTTAGATGTATCTATCATTGATGAATTGCCACCTGGAAGAAAACCAGTTAAAACTATCCACATGAAAGAATCGCAACGTTATCGTGTGATAGAATTTATGCGGACAGAGTTGAAAAAAGGAAGGCAAGTGTATGTAGTTTTCCCATTGATAGAAGAATCCGAAACACTAGATCTAGAAAATTTACAAGAAGGGTACGAACGATTACAAGACATTTTTAGGCAACCAGATTTTCAGATTAGTGTGGTGCATGGTAGAATGAAGTCGGCAGATAAAGATTTAGAAATGCAACGTTTTGTGGAAAAGAAAACGCAAATTATGGTTGCTACTACTGTAATAGAAGTGGGCGTAAATGTACCTAACGCCTCAATAATGGTTATTGAAAACACAGAACGTTTTGGGTTGAGCCAATTACATCAATTGAGGGGAAGAGTAGGTCGTGGCGCAGAACAATCTTATTGTATTCTAATGAGTGGTCTTAAACTTTCTAACGAAGGCAAAGAACGGATACATACTATGACGAGCACCAATGATGGCTTCAAAATTGCAGAAGCGGATTTACGACTTCGCGGTCCAGGACAGATCATGGGAAAACAACAAAGCGGTGTTATGAAATTTCAATTGGCGAATCTAGTAGAAGATCAAACACTCATTAAATCAGCAAGATCAATAGCGATGAGAATTTTGGATCATGATCCAACTCTGGAGAATGAGCATAATGAAATACTCAAGAAACAATTGAAACATTATTTTTCTGAGCACCAAGATTGGGGAAGGATTAGTTAGAGGG
>JAHDBF010000160.1 GCA_020630525.1 Saprospiraceae bacterium | reverse complement strand
AATGAAACCTAAAATATCCGTAATTATATGCACCTATAATAGAGAAAAATTCATCACAGCTTCTCTATCTCATTTGGTAAATCAAACTTTAGCTAATGACCAATATGAAATAATTGTAATAAATAACAATTGCTCTGACAATACAGAATCAATCGTAAACAAGTTTATTTCTAATCATAAAGATTTTGATATTAGACAAGTAAAAGAAGTAAATCAAGGATTAAGTTTTGCTAGAAATAGAGGTATTAAAGAAGCTAAATATGATGTCCTGTGCTATATTGATGACGACGGAAATGCCTCAAAAAACTATTTAGAACTAATTCAAGAAAAATTTTCTTCTGACAAAACATTGGCAGGAATTGGAGGAAAAGTTATACCCGTTTATGAAGACAAAGAACCAGAATGGTATAATCCATTTCTTCGAATGATGGTTACTTCTTTTGATTTTGGTGATAAGCCATTTAAGTGTTACGGAAAGAAATATCCCGCGGGTTGTAGCATGATTTACCGAAAAGAATTATTAATCAAAGCTGGTGGGTTTAACAATGACCTTAAGTGGAGAGCTGATGATAAGTACATATATCATGAAGTAAAAAAAATAAATGACAATATATATTATACTCCTTCATTGTCAGTAAACCACCATATAGATGCAGAAAGAACTACAGATGCAAACTTCGATAGATTAAGCGGTCTTCTAGGATCAGAGGAAAGACTTAGGGTTTCTGGAATAAACTATTTCATTCTAGTCCTAGAGTATATTTTCAAATATTTTGCAAGCATTCTTATTGCAGTATTCTATACCCTTAAAGGTCAATCTATTAAAGGAAAGTATGTTATACGATTTCGCAAAATTGCACTTCAGAAATTATTAGGCTTTTGACAATTCTTTAGATTTTCGAAAATAAGAATACCCAGCAACCCCAATCAACAAAAACAAAATCAAAGAACAAATCAAAGAAATCGTACTCCCAACACTAAAGCTCTTTGGCTGAAATTCAAATCTAATCTCATGTTCTCCAGCTGGAATTTTCATAGCACGTAAAAGATAATTTGCTCTGATGTGATCTACTGGTTGATCATCAATATACGCTTGCCACCCTTTATCGGGACCATACCATACCTCTGAGAAAACAGCCAATTGTTCTGAGTTAGTATTAGATGTATAAATCAACTCATTCGGTGCATACGTTAATAGTTTAATCGTTCCATTTTTGGACGGGTTCAGATTATTTATGTAATCGCTAAACTCTTTATTCACTATTGCAATACTGTCAGGGTCAAGCCCATTAATGGCATCAATTTCTTCATTGGCATTAGCCACCATCTTTATATCTTCTACGAACCAGGCGTTACCCAACGCATCTGGGTTTTGCTGCACACCTAGCTGTCCGTTACCACCCTGCCCTATGATATATTTGGTATTCAACATATTCATTGCCGCGGGATTATTTTGCGAGATATGTCTATCTATCATATCCTGTATACGTTGTAATTTTGCC
Organism: Saprospiraceae bacterium; assembly: GCA_020630525.1. Classification (GTDB taxonomy): domain Bacteria; phylum Bacteroidota; class Bacteroidia; order Chitinophagales; family Saprospiraceae; genus JAHDBF01. The sequence continues at coordinate 5,423 of JAHDBF010000160.1, read as the reverse complement.
GCATGATATCCACCGATAGTTTTATGATGATAAGAACTCGCCGCAGAATTAAATGTATTGATACTTAAATCTAAAACTCTATAGTGAGGATCAGGATCAGCTTTTATCTGCTTATCTACAGGACGCATCTCGAAAGTTTGTCCATATTTTCTCTCTGCCACAAAATCATCGGCACTTACATAACGCTTCCCTATCCCAAACAGATCAAAAATCATCAACAATCCAAGCCCTAAAATGACCAACTTACTGTCAAGTCTATTTTTAAAATGTAGCCATAATAAAGCAATCGCAAAAGCAATAAAAACAATTGTTCTGAGAATACTAGAATTCATCATCGATTGACGGTCTGCTTCTAGTAATTTAGTATTTAATCCTGCACTTGCAAAACGTTGATCTCCTGCACTAGTAAAATCAAACATTGATCCGCCAACCAATAAAATCAGCAATGCCAATCCTGCCAATACCGCTCCAGGAATCAATACTTTCTTAAAGTCAAGATCCTCAGTATCTTTTTTCATCATTGCATCCAAAGACATGATACCTACCATTGGAATTATCACTGCTGTAACAGATAAGATACTATTGGGTGTTCGGAACTTATTAAACAAAGGAAATAGCTCAAAAAACATTCGATACAACACATCAAAGTTATGACCCAGAGATAAGAGTAATGTTAATGCCAATGAAAGCATCGCCCATATTTTCATCTTACCATCCAAGAATCCTAAACTTAAGAAAAAGAGAAAAAACATTATCGCGCCAAAATATACTGGACCACTGGTAAACGGTAAAGCTCCCCAATACATCGGCCCTTTTTTCATTCCTACCTTTCTCAATTCTTTCCCGAATTTTGATCCAGAAGGCATCTCTTCTGCACTTCCTCCACCAACAACATGCGGAATATAACTCGACAACAGATCAGACCATCCGTTACTCCATTGTGTAGCATAATCATATGCCAATCCATCAACTTGACTACTAGAGGTAACGTCACCTGTCTGCGTCAATATTGGTTTACCTCTCATGGTATCTTTAGAATACTCATAGGTAGTCCATAACTTAGATGCTGAAGTTCCTAATGCTAAGAAAACACCTAAGAGCAATAACAATCCATTCTTCACAAAATCTGGAAACGTCTTATTCTTTATAGCATCTATAAAAACAATGAACGTATAAATTAATAATAATAACCCTAGGTAGTATGTCATCTGTGGATGATTGGACCCAATATTAAATGCCATTCCTGTGGCGAATAATATAAAACCTAAGATTCTTTTGTTTCTGAATGTCGTAATTACCCCAGCAATCACAAGCGGCATAGACATTAGACAATCCAGTTTGGTCATATGTCCTGCTTCATATAGCACTAAATTGTTGGTCGTAAAACTAAAAGCGATAGCACCTATAATTGCCAGCCATGGATTGACTCCTAAACACAATCCCATGATATAAAAACAGATCATTCCAAATATAAAAAGTCCTGCTGGTCTTGGAATTCCTAAATATAAAGCACGCTTCAACTTAATCGTCAAATTTGTTGTTGCAGGCGAATGAATTTGATAGGTCGGCATACCACCAAACATGGCATTGGTCCATTTTGTCCATTCACCTGTTTTTTCATGATGGTCTTTGATTTCTTTGCTTACTTGCTCAAAAGATAAATAATCACCTTGAGTAATTTTTTTTCCACTCAATTGCGGATAAAAATATCCAATTGACAATAAAATAAATATGCCAACTGCAGCAATATGTGGAATGAATTTTTTCAAAGAAATACCGTTCATGATATGCGTTTCAAATTATGAATAAATATGACGTATGAGCTATAGGTTACTTAGCTTTGCGATTAATGTTTTTAACTGTTCTATTCTGGCTTTACCATCTGCCAATTTCTTATGTTCTTTTTCAACAACAGCTGCTGGTGCGTTATTAACGAATCTTTCGTTGGATAATTTCTTTTCTACACCGGTCACAAATCCTTCTTGATGTTTTAAGTCTGCTTTCGCTTTTTCCAATTCTTCTTCTATATTAATTTCTTTCTCTACAAAAACATGAAATGCACTTTTCCCTGAGATAAAACTTACAGTATCTTCTGGATCATCGTTTGTTAATTCAAAAGATTCTAGAAAAGCCATTTTTTTCAATAAATCTACAGCACCTCTTCGTTCCAAAAATTTTAATGTTTCATCAGATTCTTTCGCTTGTACTTTTAGTGGATCTTTTGGTTTTAACTGATTTTTATTTCTTACATCTCTGATTTTTGCGGTTGCATCTTTTAGCATATCAAAATCTGCCAAAAGGGATTGATCCATATCTCCCACTTTTGGATATCGACTCATCATACAATCCTCACCTTCTTTTCTTTCTTGTAATACATGCCATAATTCTTCGGTGATGAAAGGCATAAACGGATGTAGTATGGTACAGATTTCACTATAAAACGAAATTGCTTTTTCTACACTGTATTTGTCAATTGGCTTTTGATATTCTGGCTTGATATATTCTAAAAACGAAGAAAAGAAATCATTCCATATAAATGAATAAATGGTGATCAAAGCTTCGCTCAATCTGTATTCGGACATATTCGCTTGCACTTCGACAAGAACTTGATTTTTTCTAGACTCAAACCATTGCGCTGCTTCAAAATTTCCTATTGGAGTGGTAAGACTTTCGTCTATTTCCCAACCTTTAATCAACTTAGTGGCATTCCACATTTTGTTACAGAAATTCTTTCCTTGCAAACATAGTTTATCATCAAACAATAAATCTCCACCTGCTGGACTGCAAGACAACATTCCAAAACGAACACCATCAGCACCAAACTCTTCGATCAATTTCAAAGCATCAGGTGAATTACCAAGCGACTTACTCATCTTTCTTCGCTTCTGATCACGCACCATTCCGGTAAAGTACACATGCTTAAATGGCAATTCGTTTTTCCACTCGTAACCAGCCATAATCATTCTTGCCACCCACAAAAAGATAATATCCCAACCCGTTACTAATACCGAAGTTGGATAATAGTAATCAATCTCTTCCTTGCTATTAAAACCATCAAAAACTGTAATTGGCCATAACCAAGAAGAGAACCAAGTATCTAATACATCTTCATCTTGCTTAAGGTCATCAAGCGTTAGATTTGGATTGTTTAATTTCTCTTTTGCTTGCTCCAATGCTTCTTCGACGGATTCCGCAACAAACACTTCATCGTTATAAAACCAAGCCGGAATTCTATGTCCCCACCAAAGCTGACGACTGATACACCAATCACGGATATTTTCCATCCAATGACGGTATGTATTTTTAAATTTTTCTGGAAAGAACTGGACTGTGTCACTCATTACTGCATCCAATGCAGGTTTTGCAATCGAAGGCATATCCACATACCATTGTAGTGACAACATTGGTTCGACCACAGCATTTGTTCTTTCTGATCTTCCGATACTAGATTGATAATCTTCGATTTTTAACATCAATCCTGCCTCTTCCAAATCTTTAGAAACCAATTTTCTTGCTTTGAATCTATCTTCGCCAATATGCAATTGCGCTTTTTCATTAAGTGTTCCGTCCTCATTGATCGTCGCGATCACTTCCAAGTCGTGTCGCTGCCCTATTTCGTAATCGTTGGGATCATGCGCAGGAGTAACCTTAAGCGCACCTGTTCCAAATTCAATATCTACATAATCATCAAAAATAATTGGCACAGATCTACCGATTAACGGTACTAATACCCGCTTACCTTTTAAGTGTTGATATCTTTCATCTTTTGGGTTTACGGCAACCGCAGTATCTCCCATTATGGTCTCAGGTCGTTTGGTAGCTACTTCTAGATATTCGTCAGAATCTTCTATTTGATATTTAATATAATACAATTTAGAATGCTCGTCCTTGTATAATACTTCCTCATTTGACAATACCGTTTTTGCTTCTGGATCCCAATTCACCATTCTAAGCTTACGGTATAATTTGCCTTTATTGTATAGATCTACGAATACTTTAGTTACACCATCAGACCTAACTTCGTCCATAGTAAAAGCTGTTCTTTCCCAATCAGCACTAGCACCCAATTTTTTTAATTGTTGGAGAATGATTCCACCGTATTTATCTTTCCATTCCCAGGCATGTGCTAAGAATTCCTCGCGGGTTAAATCGGATTTTTTAATGCCTTTTTCTCGTAGCAATCTTACCACTTTTGCTTCCGTCGCAATAGATGCATGATCTGTTCCAGGCACCCAACAAGCATTTTTGCCATCCAATCTTGCTTTTCTTACTAATATATCCTGAATGGTATTGTTAAGCATGTGTCCCATGTGCAGCACTCCCGTAACATTGGGCGGAGGAATAACTACAGAAAATGCCTCTCTTTCATCTGGCTCTGAATGAAAATATCCTTTGTTTTCCCAATGTGCATACCACTTTTCTTCAAAATCACTAGGATTATAACTGTCTGACAACTGCATACGTATTAATTAAAATCTTATTATATTTAAAAAAAATAATGATGGATACACACCATTTTGGCAAATATCAACATCATAGATACAAAACCACTTAATTTTTGAAATTAGAAGCACTCATATCAGCATGTAAAAATAATGAACGAATAGCTCAAAAAGAATTATATGATAAATACTCTTCATATATTCTTGGGATTTGTTTCAGATATATGAAAATAAGGGAAGAAGCAGAAGATATTATGATTCAAAGCTTTTATAGAATTTTTTCAAATATCGAGAAATTCTCTGGAACAGGCAGTTTTGAAGCATGGATGAGAAAAGTGGCAGTAAATGAGTCTTTGATGGCATTAAGAAAACGAAAAATGATGATCGTTGACATAAATGAAGCATTTACCGTTAAAGATGAATCTAATATGGACATTTCGGAATTACTGGAATATGAAGAATTATTGTCGATTTTAGACCATTTACCAACAGGCTATAGAACAGTTTTCAATCTGTATGTTATCGAAGGTTATAAGCATCGCGAAATCGCAGAAAAATTGGGAATAAGTATAAACACATCAAAATCGCAATTAATCTTAGCGAAAAAGCGACTCCAAGAAATATTGAATAAAAAAAAACAAAGTTTTAATAAAGGATCATGAAAGAGAATCAGATTTTCAATAAAGCCGCCGAAAACATCAAAATTGAACCTACGAAGAAAAGTTGGGATCACTTAGAAACCATGCTCGAAAATCAAGCTTTAAAGCAAGAAAATAAAAACATCCGTCTGAACCTAAAATACATTATAGGATTGGCCGCAAGTTTTATATTGTTGGTAGGTTTTTACTTTTCTAATCAAAATAATGCTGTAGAGAAAACGCCTTACGAATTAAGTTTTATCACATTTGAAAGTGGTGAAAATGACGATCCAGGAATCTATGATCGATCTAAGATTTATGCTTTGAATGAGTTTGCGGAGTC
>JAHDBF010000013.1:18312-37884 GCA_020630525.1 Saprospiraceae bacterium | reverse complement strand
TGGTTTTTGATGCTTTTTATAAATTAGAAAATCCTCATGACCAAATCACATCATACATTTTTGATACAATCAGGGCCGAAGTTCCAAAAATGAAATTGGATGATGTATTTGTCAAAAAAGATGACATTGCCATCGCCATTAAGCGTGAAGTAGAAGAAGCAATGCGTGATTATGGATTTGGAATAATTAAAGCATTGGTTACGGATATTGATCCAGATCATCTCGTGAAAGAATCAATGAATAGAATTAATGCTGCAGAAAGAGAAAAAATAGCTGCAGAATACGAAGGAGAAGCAGAAAGAATTAGAATCGTCGCAAAGGCAAAAGCTGAAGCAGAAAGTAAACGATTACAAGGTCAAGGTACTGCAGATCAAAGAAGAGAAATCGCTAAAGGTTTGGAAGAGTCTGTTGAAGTATTAAACCAAGTAGGTATTAATTCTCAAGAAGCTTCATCATTGATCGTGATAACTCAACACTATGACACAATGCAAGCCATGGGAGAAAACTCTAACAGTAATTTAATCCTAATGCCTAACTCCCCTACTACAGCTTCTGATATGCTTTCTCAGATGGTAACTAGCTTTACTGCAAGTCAGCAAATGGGAGAAGAAATGAAGCGTAAAACATTAGAAAAAAGGAAAGAAAAATTGAAAGAACTTAGGTAGTTCTACATTTTCATAATCTTAAATAATTGATTCTTTCCTTCGATTTTTATTCTAACAAAATAAATTCCATTGGCGAGATTGTTTTCCAAAGCAATCTCGTCATTGGAAATTATTCCTTTTTGGATAAGCTCTCCAGAAGGGTTAATCAGTTCATAACTTACTGATTTAACATGAGAAATCCCATTGATATTTATGGTTGATTCTTCCCTAAGCAGATTGGGATATATGCTTATCGCATTCAAATTTATGTCGTCTGCTGCACTTACCTCGGTAAAGTTAATTTGTGTGATTGGCGAACTTTGCAAGTCGCAAAAATCTATACTATTGAATGGAGTAACTTTCCAATAGTAATCAGAATGATTGGTCGATATTTCTTTGAATGAAACATTGGGTTGTGTAACAATTGTGTCTTTTAAAATAAACGACATAGTGGGTTCTACTCCTAATGTTACTAAATAAAAATCTGCATTTTGTACCGCTTGCCAAGAGAAGTCAATATCTTTAAAATCTAATCCTGCATCAAAAGGATCATCAAGATTCATGGTTAAAACATCGTCATCATTTATTACATTAGTTGGATTAGAAAACAATACCATATCAGCTTGTTCGTCAATCGCATTAGCCTTCATTGCTTCGATTTGCTCTTCAGAAAACCTGCTAGCACAAACATCCAAAGAGTAAGACATAAATAAAGAAGCATCAGAATAAAACTTTCCGCCATCAGGGTCTGTCTGTTGAACATTGCTTATAGATTCAGCTAAGTTACAACTCCATCTATAACTCAAGTAGTCTGGCTTTGTATCACAAAATCCATCGGCTGCATCATAACAGTTAGAACCATCCAGTCGTTCTGTAGCTACTGCAAACTGTATCAAAGTATCTGTCCAAGAATCCCCATTAAACCATAAAGTTCTTTGGCGTAATACACTATCTGGAGCTGGGTTATTGTAGCTATGACTTATTTCATCATCATAACCTACGCCGCCTTCCCAACCAAAGAAAGGATGAGGTAAAGATAGATTATGTCCCATCTCATGCGCCCATGTGTGATCGCCGACTGCTATACATCCAGTATTTAGGGCGACACCAGCATTTCTAAAAAAGTAACCACAATTTCCTACAGGATCATCCACAATGTAGCAGTTTAAAGAATTTGGTGTATTGTAAGACCTCATTAAGTCTCCTCCTGATTTGAAATCACTGTGAGAAAACAGATCTGTATCGTTGATCTGAAGATAATTTTTCATAAAAAAAGTGATTCCTGTTCCTTGGAAGTCTGTCTGCAATCCACACAAACTTTTGAGTAGATTGGTTTCTGAAAATATTTTTGAACCATCATCTTCTGCAACATTGTTTATCGTAATTGGTAAATATAATTCACCACCTCTATGTGCATAATTTTCACGATCTTTTTGGTATTTGACTAACCATGGATCTTTTTCAGTGGGTGTGCCACATGGATTTTGTGCAATACACATTGGACTAAAAGTCAATAAAAGAATTAAAACCGTAAGGTATTTCATGCTCATTAATTTAGATAATGGATAAAAATAAACTAATTCTTGGTTTTTATGGATTCCCATGTTTTAAATAATGTGTCTTGGCTAGGTCTATTTTTAGGAATTTGTCTTAATGGCTTTACTTCGCGCAAACTTTCGTGGCATTCTTTTGGCAATTGTTGATACAGCTGAGTCCCTTTTGTTTTCCAATCTAACATTTCATCTGTGACTTGTTTTATGATTTTATAAGGATTGCCTACGACTAGAGATCTCATTGGAATATCTGATTCTGCTTTGATAAAACTCAATGCTCCTACTATACTTCCTGCACCAATAGTACTGCCATCCATTACTACTGCATTCATTCCTATCATCACATTTTTACCAATATTTGCACCATGAATAATTGCTCCATGACCGATATGAGCACCTTCCTCAAGCGTAATATTTTTTCCAGGAAACATGTGAATTGTACAATTTTCCTGAACATTACAACCATCTTTTATAATCACTCCTCCCCAATCTCCTCTGATTGCTGCACCCGGTCCTATGTACACATTTTCTCCTATGATCACATTTCCAGTAACCGCAGCTAGAGGATGTACAAAAGAGGATTCATGAATGACTGGAATAAAACCTTTGAATTCAAATATCATTTTTACTGTATTAATTTATTGTTTTGCTTGCGCGAATGGTTACTACATTTTCTTTCAATTCAAGTCGTTTTATATCGAAAAATCAACTGTGATAACAGAAAACCCCACTTTTTTCAATCGAGTTAATAATCCATCAATATTATAAATTCTACAATGGTCTTCCTATCCAAAATGAGTCAATTTTTCTAGTAGTGCATTTACCGTATCGTTCTCGTAAATTTCGTTGTCCATAAAAGGAATTTGTATTAAACAAAAACTATCAGTCTTGAGCTTTGTAAATAACTCTTTCATCGCTTTTTTATATGCTTCAATATGTGCAAATTACCTGAAAACAAATTACCACTTCTAACGCACAATCTTCAAAGTCGATAGCACAAATAATTGGTTTTCTATCAACAATAAACTCATCTGCATAATCGGAAGGAATATATTGAAATTTATACTGCTTTTAAAATTTTCTGTACATTATTGATTGTGAAAAAGGTAAAACAGTTTTGTCCTTTATCCATTCATTGATCAATAAAAAAGTCTTTAGAATTCTTCCTGTATTGCCGAATTTTGGACAAGGTTTTTCGCCATTTTTTAGCTTTAAGAATACTTGCAAATGTGCATTACAGATTGGACCATTATAGTTATTTCCTTAATATAATAGACTATAGAAGGCTCGACCAAATGGCTTAATTTCAAACAGCAATTTCTTTGGTAGAACGGTTTACAGTAAGTTTTTTCAGGTTGAATACCTATGATTTTCCATCATTGATTCACGAAAATAGTCAGAATTAATAAAGTCTAAGTAATGCGTATGACAGACTATGGTAGTGAATGCCATTAAAGGTCGGCAAAATTGCTAAATTTGATCTTATGAAAAATCCAGTTTGCTTTTTAATATTCTTGTTTTTATCGCTAAGTTCTTTAGCACAAAATACAGTTGGACTTATCTCTTATCAAGAAGGCGTTTACGAAGGCTATACACTTATAAACCCACAAAATTATACAAAAACTTATTTGATTGATAATTGCGGCAGCATTATTAACGAGTGGGAAAGTGAATATCCTTCTGGATTGGTTGCCTATTTACTAGAGGATGGTAGCTTGTTAAGAGCTGCAAGAATTCCTGGGTCCTTTAATGGTGGTGGAGCTGGCGGAAGAGTTGAACGATTTAGTTGGGATGGCGCATTAACTTGGTCTTATAATTTTAGCAATGCTTTTTATCATTCGCATCATGATGTTGAATTTTTGCCAAATGGGAACATATTGATTTTAGCTTGGGAAGCAAGAACAAAAGAAGAAGCCATTGAGAACGGTAGAGATCCAGAATTTATTAATAATGATGGATTATGGTCAGAAATTGTACAAGAAATTAAACCAATAGGCGAAAATGAAATAGAAGTAATATGGGAATGGAAAGTATGGGATCATTTGGTACAGGACTTTGATCCAACAAAAATCAATTATGGCAACGTGAGCGAAAGTCCACATAAAATTAACATCAACTATCCTGACTTGCAAAATCATCCAGTTGATTGGTTGCATTGTAACTCTGTAGATTTTAACCCTGAACTAAATCAAGTGATGCTCAGCTGTAGAAATTATAATGAACTTTGGGTTTTTAGTCGGGATAGCTTACATGAAAGCAATGGCGATTTATTATATCGTTGGGGAAACAAAGCCGCTTACAATCAAGGTACAGAATCTGATCAACAATTGTCTGGGCAACATGATGCGCATTGGATAGAATCAGGAAATCCGGGAGCAGGAAACATCATGATATTCAATAATAATTTATTTCAAACAAATGCAAATAGTTCTTTTGTCGTTGAAATTGTGCCTCCAATAAATGAAAACAATAGCTATAATTTAAAAGAGGATAATTCTTTTGGTCCAGACACTTCGCAATGGACTTACCCACAAAACCCAGAAGACTATTTTTTTTCTGCTAGAATATCTGGATCCCAACGTTTGCCAAACGGAAACACACTTATATGTGCAGGAAGAGGAGGAAATATTTTCGAAGTAGATCGAGAAGGTATTTTGCTATGGGATTACATTTCGCCAGTCAATGCAAACGGACCACTGAGTCAAGGTTCTAACGTATTTGGGAATGATATTTTTAGAGCATATAAGTATGCTCCTGATTTTTCTGCATTTGATGATAAAGACTTAATACCGCAAAGTCAAATAGAATCTAATGGCATTTTAGATCCCGATTGTACACCATTTACATCTTCCATTGTCGAACAAATTAACGACAAAATAAAAGTCTACCCTAACCCTTCGACGGACTTCATTTGGATAGAAAACAATAGTAAATCTGACTTAATTGCAAGAATTTTTGATTTTTCAGGAAAATTGATTCAAGAAAATAACTTAAATTCCAGTTTTAAATTTAGATTTGCAAAGGATAATTCATCACTCCTCTTTCTCCAAATTCTCAATACCCGCGGAGAACAAGTTTTAATAAAAAAATTATTTAACACAAGAATTTAAAACCTAAAGAATGAGACATTACCTAATGCTAATTTTCACCCTTTTATCATTGAGTTATCTAAATGCACAAAACACAGTTGGATTACTTTCGTATAATGCCAATAAAAGTTTAGATGGCTACAACCTTATTTACCCACATAATCAACCCAATACTTATCTACTAGATAATTGTGGAGAAATAGTCCATGTATGGGAAGGGCAAGATGGAAGACGTCCCGGCAATACCGCTTACATTAGAGAAGATGGCAGACTAGTGAGAACCTCAAGATTATCTTCTGTTGCCAATGATGTCATCTGGGCAGGTGGTGGTGGTGCATACATAGAGATCGTAGATTGGGATGGAAATGTAGAATATGAATTCCACCTAAATGATTCTCTTGACAGATTGCACCATGACATAGAGTTAATCGAAAAGCCGGACAATAAGTTTAATATTTTGGCTATTGCTTGGGAGTCAATCGGGTTAGAAGAAATAATCGCTGCAGGAAGAGACACTTCTGATCTTGATGGTGACTTAATGTGGCCAGATTATATTTTGGAATTAGATCCTGAGACTAATGAAATAGTTTGGGAATGGCACGCTTTTGATCACTTGGTACAAGATTTTGATTCTACTAAAAATAATTACGGAAGTGTATCAGAAGAATTTAGAAGAATAGATATCAACTATGACCAAAATGATACGAACCCTGATGCATTGGGACATAGAGACTGGATGCATAGCAATGGTCTTGACTATGACCCAATCAATGATTATATCATGATAAGCGTACCTACTTTTCATGAAATTTGGATCATCGATCATACGACTACAACTGAACAAGCTGCTACTGGTAGTGGCGGAAATTCTGGTGTAGGTGGAGACTTGATGTTCCGTTGGGGAAATCCTGCTGCGTCAAAAAATGGAACTGCTGAAGATCAAAAATTATTCTATCAACATGATCCAAACTTCATCAATACATTTGTAGATGTCATCGATCCAAACTATAATAAAATTATGGTTTTCAATAATCGAGTTACAGACTCCACTTCACAAGTAAATATGATTAACAGTGGATTTGATATGTATAAGTGGTCATTTCTACAACAAGATGGTGTTTTCAATCCTACAGATTTTGAATTAACAATAGAACATCCTGAAGATCCTACCTTATTACATTCAACAGGACTTTCTAGTGCACAATATCTAAATAATGGAAACTTTCTAATTACCGTAGGTAGATTTGGTTACGCTTTAGAAGTTACACCTGATAATGAAATAGTTTGGGAGTATAAAACGCCTATCATTATGGGTGCTCCGGCAACGCAAGGCGATACACTTACGATGAACAACAACTTAACTTTCAGAATGCAACGCTACCCTACTGACTATGCTGCATTCGAAGGTAGAGATTTGTCGCAAAAAGGATGGATAGAATTGGAACCAGATTCTTTATTGTGTGATCAATTGACTCCTGTAAAAAACCTAATTATAGATTATGGACTCAATGTATACCCGAATCCTGCTGATGATATGATAACAGTAAGTTGGGATGAAGGAAAAGAAGTAACGATAGATATTTTTGATTACTCAGGCAGAAAAGTGATGAGTCCTATGACTTTAACTGGTGGAAGAAAATACATCAATACTTCTGAATGGAATGAAGGAATCTATATTGTAAGAATAAACAATCAAGAGGCATCAAGATTTATTTTGATGAGATAAAAGCAATGCTATTTTATGGATAATTTGGAAAGGTATTTTTTTCATATTGCATACAATGGGACAAATTATTCAGGATGGCAAAGACAAAACAATGCGCCTACTGTGCAAGAGACTATCGAAGTCCAATTAAAAAGAATCTGTAGGCAGCATATCGGAATAATGGGATGTGGGCGGACCGATGCTGGTGTGCATGCATCCCAATTTTTTTTCCACTGTGATTTACCTAATGATATACCAAAAGAGAATCTCTGTTTTAAACTCAACTCAATGGTTCCTGCTGACATTGTCCTTTATGATATGATAAAAGTTGAACCAAATGCACATGCGAGATTTGATGCGACCAAACGCAGCTACATCTATAATCTCAGTCTAAGAAAAAATCCTTTTAAAGAAACTTTTCATTATTTTAAATCGAATCTGTTTGATCTAAATAAGATTAACGAAGTTGCAAAAATATTAACAGAATACAAGGCATTCTACCCTTTTTGTAAGGCACATTCAGATGTTAATAATTACAATTGTGATCTAAGCATTTGTGAATGGAAACAAACTTCAGCATACGATTTTGAATTACATGTGAGCTCCAATAGATTTCTAAGAGGGATGATCAGACTTATTGTAGGAATGTGTCTAAACTACTTAGAAGACAAAATAACACTTGAGGAGATACACCATGCGTTACAAAACCAAACAAGATTAAAAAGAGACTTATCTGTTAGCGGTAGAGGATTGTTTTTATCTGAGGTGGTTTATGATTATATTTAGTGAATTCATTTAATATTGATTAGAGAAAGAAATCAAGTCTCCAATATGACTTGATAGCAAAAATCAAAACCCAATTAAAAATAACATTCAATACCATTGAGTTAAACATTTATGCTAAAAGATACCAAAGAAATCAAACTAGACATCGGATGCGGGCTCAATCCTAGAAAAGGATACCTTTCTTGTGACATTAGAAATTTAGATGGAATAGATATTCGATGTGCTGCAGATAGCCTACCATTTGAAAACGATTCTGTAGATGAAATATATTCTAGACATATCATAGAACATTTTACTTTGAAAGAATTTTTAGGGGTATTAAAAGAATGGAATCGTGTGTTAAAAACAGGTGGAACCATTTATATTATTTGTCCAAATATTTTATTTCATTTGAAGCAAATTATAGGTGGAACGCATCAATCATTTTATAAAAAATCATGTGGTAATAATGATCGATTTTGGGGTTTCGGTAGCCTATTTGGATGGCAACAAAATAAATACGACATCCATAAATTTGGATATTATTTTGAATTATTAGAGGACATATTATTGGAATTTGGTTTTGAAGAAATTTTAAATTTGACCAAGCATCCTAATAGTATGGAGAAAGCAGAATGGCATCTCGAAGTAAAAGCTAAAAAAGCAAACACTGCTCCTAATTATAACAACAGTTTATTTTACAATCATTTCGATGTAAAACATTAAAACCACATAAAAGACTATTCTTCTTCAGAATGACCTACTAAGTATGCGTTTAATATTTCTTCCAAATTAGGCTTTGGAATGAGACCACTATAACGTTCTACCAATTCACCTTTATTGAATACTAGTAATGCAGGTATAGATTTTATCTTAAAATGTGCGCTTAATTTTGGATTCGTTTCAGTATTAACTTTTGCTACTAATACCCTCCCTTGATACTCCTCTGCGAGTTCATTAATGATAGGCCCAATCATTTTACAAGGACCACACCAATCTGCATAAAAATCAAGCAATACTGGAATTTTTGAATCACCAACAAGCTCATTAAAATTCTCGTCCGTTACTTGTGTAGTTTGATATTCAGTTTTCTTTTTTCTCCAAAACATAAGATTATTTTGGATAAAGGTAAGTATATAATGTTTTCTAGTGATTAGAATAATTGTCGTACAAAGACATTTACTATAATATTAATTTACTGGAGTCAATTACACATAAAGCTCAAAGCTTTCCATGTGTGTATTAACTTCAGATTTTACTTGCGCAATAATTGATTCATCTTCTGGATGGCTAACTATCCGATCTATCCATTCAACAACTTGGACACAATCTGACTCTTTAAATCCTCGAGAAGTAACGGCTGCAGTTCCTACCCTTATCCCTGAAGTAACAAAAGGACTTTTATCATCAAAAGGCACCATATTTTTATTCACTGTAATATCTGCTTTGATTAATGCATTTTCGATTTCTTTACCTGATTTATCCTTATTTCTTAGATCTATCAACATCAGATGATTGTCTGTACCACCAGAAATAATATTGTAATCTCTCTCTACAAAAGCTTTTGCCATCGCTTGAGCATTAGCAATAACCTGTTGGCCGTATACTTTAAAGCTAGGGTCTAATGCTTCACCAAAAGCGACTGCCTTGGCAGCAATCACATGTTCCAATGGACCACCTTGCATTCCTGGGAAAACACCGCTATTTAGAATTGCGGACATTTTGATACTATTCCCTTTTTTGGTTTTCTTTCCCCACGGATTATCAAAGTTTTTACCCATCATGATTATACCACCTCTAGGACCACGTAGTGTTTTGTGTGTTGTACTCGTGATTATATGGCAATGCGGAGCTGGATCATTTAATAATTTGGCGGCGATAAGTCCTGCAGGATGCGCGATATCTGCCAACAACAAACAATCGAGGCTATCTGCTATTTTTCTAAACCGAGCATAATCCCAATCACGGGCATATGCAGAAGCACCACAAATAATTAACTTTGGTTTATGAATTTTTGCTAAGGCGTCAACCTTGTCCATATCTATAATTCCAGTTTCTGGTTCTACCCCATAGAATACTGGCTTATACACTTTTCCTGAAAAATTTACTGGAGACCCGTGACTCAAGTGTCCTCCATGAGCAAGATCAAAACCTAATATAGTATCACCTGGACTTAGACATGCAAGGAAGACAGCAGCGTTAGCCTGAGCACCAGAATGCGGTTGGACATTGGCATATTCCACCCCAAATAATTCTTTAAGTCTATCGATGGCTAATTGCTCAATTTCGTCTACGACTTCACAACCACCATAATATCTTTTGCCTGGATAACCTTCTGCGTATTTGTTGGTTAAGCAACTACCCATTGCATCGATAACAGCTTGACTAGTAAAGTTTTCCGAAGCTATTAATTCTACTCCACAACGTTGTCTTTGCAATTCCTTTGCAATCAATTCTTGAACTTTGGACATCAGCACTAATTGAATAATTATATAAAGTGGAAAAGTAAACTTTTTAAAAATAAATATCGACAAAATTTAAAAATAGTTATTAAAAAATTCTAGAATTTAGGATTGTAGATTTTTCATAAATCCAACTAATTTTTTCGATTCTTTTTCCCAATTCCAATGTTTCTTGGCTTCAATGCAGTTTTCTACACATTTTTTATAAAAAACTGGGTTTTCTAGTTTTTGAATAGCTTCTTTTAGGGAAGAAAGGTCATATTTCTGGGCCAATACTCCAGTTTTATATTCCGACATTAAGGACCTGTATTCTGGAAAATCCATATTTACGGATGGAAGGTTAGCATTAGCGTAGTCAAAAAATTTATTTGCTAAACTGTAATAATAACTCAAGCTAAGGTTGTCAAGCATATTGATGCCAATCCAAGCATCAGATAATATTTGGTGGATTTTTTCAGGTGCCACAAAGCCCAAAAAACTCACTTGATGGTTTACTTCTAATTTATTGGCCAATCTTTCCATCTCCTTCATAAGATCTCCGCCTCCAATAATGGTCAATTTTTTATCGGGAAAATATGGCATCGCTTGTATTGCCAATTCAATACCTCTACCTTGATTAATTACACCTAGATAAACAATATCTGTTTTATTTTGCGATTGCGATATTTTCTTTTTGCTAAAAGGAATATTTCTAATCAATGTATATGGAGTTTGGTATTTTTTTTCGAATAGCTCCGCCAATGAAGATGAAACGGTAATATTATTTTTAATTTTTGGGCAGATGCTATTTGCTAAGTATTCCCAAATTCTTTGTTTTAATTTTTTATGCTGCAATTCTGGAACTTCGGAAAAGTATTCGTGTGCATCAAAAACGAGTTTTATTTTCTTCAATTTACAAGCTACATAACAGGGCAACACAGTATCCATGTCTACAGCATATATAAGGCTACTTTTTGAGAAAATGAGTTTTATAAAAATCAAAACATTATACCAAAAGTAAAATAAAACTCCACCAGAAAACATTGGATGTACAACTACCAATCTTACTTTTTTATTGGCAATCAATTTGGATTTAGATCGACAGACCCAACTTACGTCATATCCATCATCTATTAACACATCAGCAATACGTTGCATTCTGCGATCGTACTCTGCAAAGCTAGTAGAACAAATAGTAATATGTTCTTTTTTACTACTCAACGATTTAAGACGATGGTGTTATTTATTAGTTCTAATATTTGTTCGGATTCCATAGATTCTAATACAGAAATTACTGTGTTTTTTTGAGAAGGATCAAAGTTATCCAACAAATCATGCAATTCTATTTTTCCGCTTTTTATTAATCCCAATATTTTATTTTTAATATAATTCTGATCTGCTTTATCAGTTGTAAAAGATGATTTACAGACATCACAGATTTTACATGACTTAGTATTTTCGAATCCAAAGTAAGCATCTATAAATTGCTGTCGGCAATTTTTTGTAAAAATATATTGTTCAAATGCCTTCAATTTCTTCA
Organism: Saprospiraceae bacterium; assembly: GCA_020630525.1. Classification (GTDB taxonomy): domain Bacteria; phylum Bacteroidota; class Bacteroidia; order Chitinophagales; family Saprospiraceae; genus JAHDBF01. The sequence goes on along the minus strand of JAHDBF010000013.1, from coordinate 26,147 downwards.
GTGCATTTTCCTTTTTTACTTCTAATATTTCTGTGGGTATATGCACACTATCAGTTGGAATCCTAGCGCCCAATATTCTGACTTTAGGATCGTCTGTACTAGGCATGTAAGAAACGATTTTATTCTCTGATAATTTTTGAAACAACTTCCGGACTTCTCCTACAGATGCGTCTGATCGAGTTGCAATCCTATGTTCATCAATTTTACATTTCTTAAAATAGATACCATCGTATTGGCGGAGCGTTACTTTAATTATTTGCTCGACTTTATGGCTTAATTTTCTTTCTTGCAAAGCCAATATTGCATCTTTATTGACTTGAAGTAAACTTGGAGAATTAAAGGATTCAGAAAGGAAAATCATATTTGCCCTTTCTAAAATTTTAAGTCCATGATAGGTAGCGAGTATAGGTACTTTATATTTTTGAGCGAATACACCTAAGGAAAAATTGGATAGTCCATTCATTTTTCCTCCTACTGGAATGCTAAAATAACTGCATAATAATTTATACAATTGGATGATAAAAGTTCTGCTAGGATATGATTTTTCTATTTCAATTTCTTTTTCTCTAATATCTGCTTTATCCAATAATATAGCTACTTCTGCAAGATTTCCATCTCGTCCTGCCCGACCAGCTTCTTGGACATAATCCTCTATTGAAGGAGCCACATCATAATGTAATACGTAACGCACTTCAGATTTATCGATGCCCATTCCGAATGCATTTGTAGCAATAATGACTTTAGTTTTTCCCGTGATCCAATCTTGTTGAACCTTGGCTTTCTGCTTGCTTGACAACCCAGCATGATAATGATCTACAGAAATTCCTCTTTGTTTTAAAAAGTAAGAAAGCTTTGCTACCAATTTTCTATTCCTAGCATATACTACGCCCGTTTTATCTTTGTGTGCGCTTGTATATCTCAGTAAAAAGCCATTTTTATCTTGAGTTGCAATTACTTGATAACTGAGGTTGTCTCTCCTTGATGCATTAAGCAGAATTTTACCATTTTCAAATTGTAAGTTCTCGACAATATCATTCCTAACGTCAACAGTAGCTGTTGCAGTAACTGCCAATATTTTTACCTCAGGAAACAAAGTTCTAACTGTAGGGATGCTTCTGTACGCGGGTCTAAAATCCAATCCAAATTGTGATATACAATGTGCTTCATCTATCACTAAAAACTTAAGTGGCAATTTAGGCAATATCTCTCGAAATGATTTTGCCAACAATCTCTCCGGAGAAACGTATAGTAATTTTACTACTCCATTAATACTAAGGTCTAAGATTTCTTTTTGTTCGCTTTTACTTTGACCAGAATGCATAGCATATGCAGGAACACCAAGTTTGTTTAGATTTTGTACCTGATCAATCATAAGTGCGATCAACGGAGAAATTACTAATGTTAGTCCGTCATATGCAACTGCAGGAACCTGAAAGCATAAGGATTTGCCACCTCCAGTAGGAAGCAATGCCAAAGTATCAACACCAGCTATAACGCTTTCTATTACAGGCTTTTGGCTAGGTCTAAAATCATCATAACCCCAATATTTTTTAAGAATAGATTGGAGAATATTTAAGTCGATGTTTTTCATTTAGAATCTAGGACAATTTGCTCCGCCAATTCTTCTGTTACCTCCGAATTTTAATTTTGGACCAATATTGTATGATAGACTTACCATAATTAGAGAATAATAATCATTTACATCAGGACTACCTCTTATAGAAAAAGGCTCATTCGCACTGCCTTCAGGGAGCATTAAATATTCATCAGTTCTATCTGATAAATTAGCAGCCAGTTCACCATTATTGAGTAACAAAGTTTCATATGCTACGTATCTTTTACTTACATCATCGATGTAATCGGTCACTGTATATCTTGCTGAAAATTCTACATTTAGTGTCCATAATTTTGAAACCCTAAGTTTTATTCCAGCACCAAAAGGTATGGCTAATTGAGTAAGACTGTATCTATCATCAAATCCATCGATACTCTGCCCTTCTGTTCCTAAAGCTTGCAATCTAATCTTATTTCCATTGTATTCTGTCATAGGATTAAACCTGAATAGGCCAAAGCCTGCGCTTACATATGGTGTAAATCTACTTTCACTATCAGAGGGTTCTAAACCGAATAAATTGTATTCAATAATTCCAGCAAATTCTGTCAATGGAGAAAAGAAATTTAGGTTTCTTTCGATACGATTTTGATCCGAAGAATTGGCATCATCACCTTTTAATTTTCCAATAGTTACATTTAGTTTTGCGCTTATATTCCTATTGTAGTTATATCTCAAAAACAGATTTCCAGCGACACTTGACGTTGCCATATTCTTGCCAAAAGAAGAAGGACTTAAGTCGCCCCAATAAGTACTTGTGCCGATCCCCAATCCGTACTCCCAATAACTTTTCTGCCCAGAGAGATCAGAAAATACAGAAGCAAATGCTGTTATTAATATTATTGTCAAAACCCTATTCATCATAGATATTATATTGTTACAAATATACAGTTAGCTTATAATTGAAACCATCTAAACAACGTGTAATACACATATATGCGATAAAAGAAGTTATAAAAACACTAAAACGGTACAATTTTTACTATATATATCAAGTTAGCGTCTTAATATTGCACGTTTTTATTATTAAAAAAATTAAATTATAAAATGAAGAATATTTTATTCACATTATTTTTAACCCTTATAGCTTTAAGCCTTTCTGCACAAGCACCTCAAGATTGGTTTCACATGTCAAGCGAAGATGGATACAATGGAGTATCTAGTAACAAAGCTTATGAATCTCTATTAAACGGTAAAAATTCACAAACTGTTGTGGTAGCCATTATTGATTCAGGTGTTGATATAGAACACGAAGATTTGAAAGATGTAATATGGGTAAACAAAGATGAAATTGCTGGAAACGGTAAGGACGATGATAATAATGGATATATCGACGATGTTCATGGATGGAATTTTATCGGTGGAGCAAATGGGAATGTTAACCATGATACTTATGAGGTAACGCGTTTATACGGTAAACTTAAGTACAAATACGACCAAGCTGATGAATCTAAATTATCTAAAGATCAATTAAAAGAATACAAATTATTTAAAAAATATAAGGCTGAGGTAGAAGAAAAACGTGAAAATGCAACTACTAGATTAGGTAAATACAATGAATCCAAATCTACGGTAATGTCTGCCATAAATGCTGTTGAGAAAGCATTAGGTGGTAAGCCATTAATTAAAGAAAACATCGATTCTCTTGATGGTACTTCTGATCCAAATCTTATGGTTGGAAAAAACATGGTGCTAGAAGCAATGGCTGAAGGTCAAGAATTAGAAAGTATAAATTCTCTAAAGGAAGAAGTGGAAAGTCAGTTTAAAGGTGCTATTGACCACTTCCAAGGTCAACTTGATTATGCCTATAATCCAGATTTTAACCCAAGAACCATCGTTGGAGATAACTATGAAGATTCTTACGAAAAAGGTTATGGAAACAATGATGTAGAAGGTCCAGATGCACTGCATGGGACGCATGTAGCTGGTATCGTTGCTGCTAGTAGAAACAATGGTTTAGGAATGGATGGCGTTGCTGATAATGTAGAAATCATGTCAATCAGAACTGTACCAAACGGTGACGAAAGAGATAAGGATGTAGCAAATGCAATAATCTATGCTGTAGATAATGGAGCAAGTATTATTAACATGAGTTTTGGCAAAGGCTACGGAACTGATAAAAAAGCAGTTGACGCAGCAGTAAAATATGCAGCAAAAAAAGATGTATTACTGGTACATGCGGCAGGAAATGCAGGTCAAGACAATGATATCGCTGATAATTTCCCACATGATAAATATGCAAAGAAAAAACTGTTCTGTTCTAAAGTAGCAAAAAACTGGATGGAGATTGGTGCATTAAACTACAATAAGGGAGAAAATCTTGCTGCTCCGTTTTCTAATTATGGTAAAAACAACGTAGATATTTTTGCTCCAGGAATGGCTATTTACGCTACGGTTCCTGATGATGGATATCAAAATCTGCAAGGTACAAGTATGGCTGCACCAGTGGTGGCAGGAGTTGCTGCATTGGTAAGATCATACTATCCTAGCTTGACAGCAGTACAAGTAAAAGAAATATTAATGGCAAGTAGCACAAAAATGACAGAGCAAGTTTTAATTCCAGGATCTAAGGAAGATAAAACTTCTTTTTCAAATCTCTCTGTTTCAGGTGGTGTGGTTAATGCATATGAAGCATTAAAATTAGCTGCTGCAACAAAAGGAAAAAAGAAAATGAAAAAAGGATCGAATAGAGCTTAATCATTCTCTACCTTTTTATAAAATTACAAAAGCCAGTTAATACATTTAACTGGCTTTTTATTAGCTTATATTAATACTCCGAATCTTCTCAGCGCCTAGTCGAGCATTTAACTTTTCTATCAATTTTTCTTTCTCGTAAATGAGTTCGTTTTTAAGTGCAGCAGAACTGATTTTTACCGATAAGTTTCCTTTTCTTAAATGAATCCCAGAAGTATATTTATCGATGGTAGCACCAAGCACATCAGCCCAAACACTAGCAATAGAACTTTGGTCTAAACCATCAGATAACCGCTGATTAGAAGCCATAAGCTTCTTCATTACTTTGTCGATTTTTTCTTCTTCTTGTTTAAACATGTAAATATTCTACTTCTTGATTTGGTAATATATGAATGTGATTAAATGTAGTTTCCTTTGCTTCAAAAAACTTAGACACACGCTCTTTGTCAGTATCACTAATAAATATTTGTGCATTCCATTTGTCATGCAAATAGAACATAATTTTCTCCGCTCTAGTTCTATCCAGCTTGTCAAACATATCGTCCAAGATAAAAACGGGAATTTTATTTGTTTTTTCAAGTAAAAAAGTGAACTCAGCAATCTTTAGCGCAATCACATACGATTTTATCTGTCCTTGAGAACCAAATGATTTTATCGAAGTAGCGTTTAACTCCATAATTAATTCGTCTTTATGTGGACCGACATTAGTACGTTGAGACGCCCTATCTTTAATCCGATACTCTTCAATTAATTGTTTCATTGATAGATCGTGTAACTTTGAGTCATATACCAAAGTTACTTTCTCTTTTTCTGGAGCAATGGCATCATACGCATGCTGAAAATAATTTTCAAATTCTTTTAAAAATTTAGCTCTTTGTTCATGAATGTAAGGAGCGTATTCAATCAACTTATAATCCAAGGCTGCCAATAAATTTGGATCATAAAATTCATTCTTTGTAAATTGTTTTAACAAAGAATTTCGCTGTTTTAAAGCTTTGTTATATAAGCCAAGTTCTCGGGTGTATTTTTTGTCAAATTGAGCGATACATTGATTTAAAAAATTTCTTCGATCGACACTTGGTCCATTCACTAAAACGATGTCTTCTGGTGCAACACAGACGGTAAGGAATTTGCCAATGTAATTAGACAGTCTCCCTATTTTTTTTCCATCCAATTCTAATACTTTGGATTTTCCCGCTTCTAATTTTAGCACAATCTTATGCGAATCGCCATCGGTATTCCTCAAATTTCCTTCTGATCTAAAGAATGGCTCATTGTGTTTGAGATTAAGTTTATCTACACTTGAAAAATAAGATTTACCAAATAGTAAAGAATATACTGCTTCCAAAATACTAGTCTTCCCTACTCCATTATGCCCAGTGATCACATTAATTCCTTCATTAAAAACTAAGTTCAAATGATGATAACATTTAAAATTGGTCAGTTTTAACTCTTTTATGAAAAATTTTTCTTTCAAAGTGAAATTAGATCTTTACTTTCATTAACTCAAATAGCTGTTGAGTCCGTAAATCTCGCATGATTTATTGGAATCCAAAAATTCAATTGAATAATTAATATCTTTGCGCGAAAATAAAATGAGCGATGCCTAAAACAACAATTAAAAAACCAAGTTCAGCTAACGGTGTTTCAAAAAACACTTATACTAAGGAAATGTATTTAGCATGGTTTGAAGTTATGTACCGAGTTAGAAGGTTTGAAGAACAAGCGTTATATGCGTATTCTCAACAAAAGATTCGAGGTTTTTGTCACGTATATATCGGTCAGGAAGCAATCGCTGCTGGATTGGCCACCGCATTAAGACCAGAAGATAATGTCGTTACAGCATATAGACAACATGGAGTTGCGCTTGCTAGAGGCTTAGATTCAAAAAGATGTATGGCAGAACTTTTTGGTAAAGCAACAGGAATTGTAAAAGGAAAAGGTGGCTCTATGCACTTTTTCTCTAAAGAACATAATTACTTCGGTGGAAATGGTATTGTCGGAGCGCAAATCCCTATTGGAACAGGAATCGCATTCGCAGAAAAATATAAAGGAACTGATCATGGTACTATCTGCATGTTTGGAGATGGAGCAGCAAGACAAGGTGCACTTTATGAGTCATTTAATATGGCAATGACATGGAAAATACCAGTAATCTATATCGTAGAAAACAACCACTATGCTATGGGAACTTCTGTAGAAAGAACGAGTAATGTACATGATCTACACAAGATTGGTGCGGCATTCGATATTCCATCCGAACCAATTGACGGAATGGATCCAGCGGCAGTTCACGAAGGATTAGATCGAGCATTAAAGCATGTTAGGTCTGGTAAGGGACCATATTATCTAGAGATTAAAACTTACCGTTATCGAGGTCACTCAGTTTCTGATCCCGCAAAATACCGAGCGAAAGAAGAGTTAGAAGCTTATAAAGCAATAGATCCAATCTCGTTAACGGAGCAAAGTATAATTGATAAAAAATTAGGGACACAAGCAGAAATAGACAAGATAAAAGAAGCGATAGAGGTTGAAATCAAAGAAGCAATGGATTTTGCAGATGAATCTCCATTGCCAATGGCTTCAGAATTGTATACCGATAATTATATGCAAAAAGATTATCCATTTATCATGGATTGATTTACCATAAAAAAGAACGATTTTTTTTAATTATAGTGAGATTAGGCATTAACGCAAAGAAATACTTACTTTTGCGTTCGTTTTTTACAGATTTGATATCAGAAAATGGCAAAAAGAAGAAATACAACAAAGCAAGACGAGGAATTATTATTGGACGTAGTTGAAGTAAAAGACAACGCCCAAGATTTCATCGAAAAAAATAAGACAATGGTTATCGGTGTCTTAGCAGCAATCATACTTTTGGTAGGTGCATGGATCGTATATAAATATGTTATCCAAGGACCGAATGAAGTGAAAGCAGCTAATGCAATCCATAAAGCAGAATACCAGTTTGCAAGAGATTCTTTTGCTTTAGCATTAGAAAATCCAGGTGGAGGATATGATGGTTTTTTAGACATTATAGATAGCTATGGTTCTACAAAAACTGGAAATATTGCAAAATACTATGCAGGCATATCATACTTAAACTTAGGAAGATATGATGATGCTATTTCATACTTAGAAAGCTATAGTCCAGACGGTGAGTTGACTCCAATGACTAAATACGGAGCTATGGGTGATGCATATGCTGAGAAAGGAGACTTAGATAAAGCATTAAGCCTGTATAACAAAGCTGCCAACGCAGAAAAAAATGAATTATTAACTCCATATTACTTACAAAAAGTAGGAGAACTCAGTTTAAAGCAAGGAGATACAAGTGCAGCTGCTGCCGCATTTAAAAACATCAAGGAAAACTATCCAACATCTGCCCAAGGTAATGATGTAGATAGATTTTTAGCACAAGTACAATAACCAACTACAACAATTAATCTTTATGCCGAAATCATTCATTTGATTTCGGCATTTTTATTTTTACATTATGGCAAAGAAAAAGAAAAATTTATCTGCA
>JAHDBF010000013.1:0-18212 GCA_020630525.1 Saprospiraceae bacterium | reverse complement strand
ATTTCGGCATTTTTATTTTTACATTATGGCAAAGAAAAAGAAAAATTTATCTGCATTTGACTCGAAAGACATTCCAGATGGTTCAGATTATAAATTTGGAATCGTTGTTTCTAAATGGAATCCTGAAATCACATCATCCTTACTAGAAGGTGCAAAGCAAGCTTTAATCGATGCACAAGTAAAGGAAGAAAATATTAAAATCATTTATGTGCCTGGTGCTTTCGAACTGCCAGCAGGAGCTAAAATGATGCTACAACATGACGCTTATGATGGTGTAATCTGTTTGGGTTGCGTAATCAAAGGAGAAACAAGCCATAACGAATACATCAATAGTGCAGTAGCCAATGGATTGACCCAATTGTCAATTCTTTCAGGCAAAGCGTGTATTTTTGGGTTATTAACACCAAACGATATGCAGCAAGCATTGGATCGCGCAGGTGGAAAGCATGGCAATAAAGGTGTGGAAGCAGCAGTTACATGTTTACAAATGGCATCGATAAAAAAAGCCCTAAAGCACCCAAATAAATCAATCGGATTCTAATGAAAGTATCAATTATAGACGGTGGGAACTTCAAATTAGACGGAGGCGCAATGTTTGGCGTCGTACCAAAATCAATGTGGCAAAAATTAAATATGCCAGATGAAAACAGCATGTGTACCTGGAGTATGCGTCTGATTCTAATCGAAACTGGAGATAGAAAAATATTGGTAGATTGTGGTATCGGTAGAAAGCAAAATGAAAAATTTAGACAACATTTTCATCCTCATAATGGAGATATTCACGATCGAATCGAAGAAAATGTGATTAATCCCAATGATATAACTGACGTTCTATTGACACATCTGCATTTTGATCATTGCGGCGGTGCCTTATTTACGGACGAAAGTGGCAATCAAGTTCCTACTTTTCCCAATGCAACTTACTGGTCTTGCGAAGCACATTTTGACTGGGCTTATACACCGAATGATAGAGAAAAAGCCTCATTTTTAAAAGAAAATTTTGTCCCTTTAAGGGAATTAGGAAAGCTTAAGTTTGTCCCATTAAGCCAAGGCATAGAATGGATTCCTGGCATAAAAATCCATTTCTATTATGGACATACCCATGCTATGATGGTGCCAGAAATTATGATGGATGATGGAACATGTGTGTTTTATGGTGCAGATCTATTGCCTTCTTCATACCATGTAAGAATGCCTTATGTAATGGCATATGATATCAGACCGTTACAAACTATGCAAGAAAAAAAGAAGTTTTATGAAATGGTATTAAGCAAAGAAAATAGCTTAATCATTTTTGAACATGATCCTGTCCATCCTTATGGAAAATTGATACTGGATGATCGAGGTAGATATGGAATTTCTTTTCCTGAACAAAAGAATACGCCCTTAGTCTTTTAAAAAATCAAATAACTGAGGATTTAGCTTCCTATTTGTCTATAATCTGGGCAGAAATGTAATATTCTTATCAATGTATAAGTTATAAAGTCAACAAACAGATTTAACACATCTGAAAGTTGACTTTACAAAAAATTTCCGTCTTAAAGATGGAAGTAGTTTTTTCATATTGGTTTGAGGAGAAGCTTACCCAAATTGGGTAGCTTCTTTTTTTTACCACAATTTTTCAGGATAAACACCATCTTTTATCAATGTAGTAATCCTATCTACAACGTAAGGTTTATCTTCTTGATAGGTTACACCAAACCATTCAGCATCCGAAGAAAGCACTTTGATATTCTTAAAATTTTCTTGTATCATTTTGTCTAAAACCAACGGAATGAAGAACTCTGATTTTTCCTCATTGATCCTTTCTTTTAGAAATTCAACAAAATATGCTTCTGTTTTTTCAAAGAAATCAGGCATAAATCCAAACATATTCATAGAAACCAATGTGTTTGGGTCCAATAATTTGGATTCATCTCCATCTTGATATTCACCAAAACCATCGCTATTTTTCTTGGAGATTTTGAGTGTTTCTACGATTTGATCTAAGTTTCCTTCGCTATTAGAATAACAAATTCCCCGATTTACATTTCCAAAATCTGACAAGGTATTTTTAAGTCTATATCCCACTACAGAATAATCCGCATTTTGATTTTCATTAAAAAAATCAACGAGTGTTTTATAGGCTTCTACTCCATAGTAATCATCCGCATTTATCACTGCAAAAGGCTCGTTAATTTTATACCTCGCTGCTAATACTGCATGTGCGGTCCCCCATGGTTTCGTCCTGTCTGTTGGCAATTCGAATCCGTCTGGCAAATCATCTAATTCTTGAGCAACGAATTCTAAGTCTATTTCACCTTCTAATTTTGACCTAAATAAATCTTCAAAATCATTTCTAAAACTTTCTCTTATTATGAAAACTATTTTACCAAAACCAGCTCTTTTGGCATCATATATGGAATAATCAATAATAGTTTCACCATTTGGTCCAAAAGGGTCCATTTGTTTCAACCCCCCGTATCTACTGCCCATTCCGGCAGCAAGAATCATTAATGTAGGCTTCATATAATAATATTTTTGATTTAAAGCAGCAAATAGGCGACGAATATCGTTTAAATTATCGAAGAATACATAAATGAACAAGAATTTGGAACAGTATTTGGAATTTTATAGTTAGATTTGCAGTCGCAGTTTAATAATAGTTTTAAACACCCTAATATACCCTAATATTTTATTAAATTTGCCGAGCTAAAGTAAACCATGAGAAAGTATCACTTTACATTTTTTATAATAATAGTATCAATGCTACTAACTCAGTCGTGTAATACAGATACGACATTTGATACCCCAGAGTTAGATGCTGAACTAGGAAGATTAATCAGTTCTACTGCTCCTGATGGAAGCAATAGCCTAGATTTCTATATCTTGCCAGATGAAACCGATCTAGCAAACATACCACAAGATTTTGAGAAGAACCCCTTAACAAAAGCAAAAGTCGATTTAGGAAAATTCTTGTTTTTTGAAACCGCTATTGGTCTTGATCCGAAAGGAGATGGAATGGCTACTTACTCATGTGCATCATGTCATATACCATCTGCAGGATTCAGACCTGGTACATTTCAAGGAGTTGCTGATGGTGGCATCGGTTATGGATTAAATGGTGAAGATAGAGGAAAGAATAGTTCGTATCATCCTGACTCATTAGATACTCAGGATGCAAGAGCACTTTCTTTACTTAATGTTGCTTTCGTAGAAAATACATTTTGGAATGGTCAATTCGGGGCAGAACATGCCAATGAAGGGACTGAACATTTATGGAATTATGAAGAACAAACATGGGTAAATGGATTAGGATTTAAAGCAATAGAAGCTCAAAACATAGAAGGTGTTGAAGCACACAGAATGCTAATGTCAAAAAACATTGCGCAATCGTTGGGTTATAAAGAAATGTTTGATGAATCTTTTCCTGAATATCCTGAGAACGAAGATACTGAACACGGTAGATATAGTAGAGAAACATTAGCATTGGCTATATCTGCGTATATTAGAACGTTATTTTCAAATCAGGCACCTTTCCAAGCATGGTTAAAAGGGGATCACAATGCTTTAAGTTTTGATGAGAAGCAAGGTGCAAAGTTATTTTTTGGCAAAGCTAATTGTTCTAAATGTCATTATAATGAACACCTAGGTTCTAATGAATTTCATGCTTTAGGTGTTAATGATATGCATGATAGACCAGCATTCAGTACTTCTGTTGACGATAGAAGAAATTTAGGTAGAGGAGGTTTTACTAAAAAAGCAGAAGACATGTATAAATTTAAAGTACCACAAGTGTACAATATGTCAGATACGCCTTTCTACTTTCATGGATCGAGTATAGAAAGCATTGAAGATCTAATTGAATATTTCAATGATGGTATGCCAGAAAATCCAGATGTACCTTTATCTCAGATATCTCCTAAATTCGAACCTTTAGGATTAACGGTTAAAGAAAAAGACCAGTTGGTAAAATTCCTAGAGTATAGTTTAAGAGATCCTAATCTAGAAAGATATGAGCCAGAAATGGTTATGTCTGGAGGATGTTTCCCTAACGCAGATACACTTTCAATGATCGACTTAGGTTGTATGTAAATTGCAATTAATAAAAATATATATAAAGAGACTAGCTTTTGTTAGTCTCTTTTTTTTTTCAAAATAACAAGCAATTTTCATAGCATTTTTTTTACATTAGATAATGAGTCAAGATTTTAGATTCTATATTATCGTTTTACTTTCCCTACCCTATTTTCTGCATTGTCAAGTAGATACTATTAAGTTGTATCAAAACACCTCAAATCCAGCGCTTACACTAAACACATTTAAAAATCAATATGTAAGGATTAAACCACAGAAAAGCGGGAAATTACATGGATTGAAATGTATTGTTGGAGGACCAGATACAGGTGAAATTATACTTAATATTTATGGTCATGAAGGTGGAGCTATTAGACCAATATTAAAGCAAAAATTATCAGAATCTATCATTATTAATAAGAATAAGAAAGGTCTTGACACCATATTGGTTAAATTTAAACACCCAATAAACATTTTGACCGAACAATACTTTCTTGCATTTGAGCATATCAACAAAAAAATAGGATTACTACAGGATACGACAAGAAAAGTTTTCTATTGTAAATCTGCTGAAGGAGGCAATTTTACTCCTTTAGTATTGCAAGATACTTTAGGCAAGTTTTCACTCGTCCCCTATTATCCGCTTATAGATTTATATTTTGAATCTACTACAAAAGGGAGTAATTTCTTTGAGTTAGATACAACAATCATAATTAAAAGTTCAAGTCAACTATCAAAATCTATATCCTCAGATTTTATCAATGAAGACGACTACTTAGATTTTGTTCATGGTAAAGAACTGTATATAAACCATAAAGGATTTTTTAAAAGTATATCACTAAAAACCTCAATTAATGCAAGCGAACCGATTTTGGCGAATGCAATTATAGATCTAAATCACGACGCTAAAAATGATATTATTTTATTCAGTAAAGATAAAACTGTATTACTGTTAAATCAGGGAGATCTGGTTTTTTCAGAAGTAGATTTAAATTTGCAGCAATTTAAAAACATATCATCAGTAAGTTTTGGGGATATTAACTCCGACGGCCACGACGATTTGTTGGTTACGCAGCTATGGGACAGATACCCCGTTCCGTTACCAAACTATCTCTTTTTAAATAATGGAGCTCTTGGCTTTACAGACGTAACTAATCGTTTGTATCCACAATATGATGGCATCGATAACTATCCGAATGGGAAAATTTGTACTTATGATGAATCGTCAACACACTTACCCAATAGGAATAAAAATAAAAGAAGTAGAGCAGGTCAAATCATAGATTTAAATAATGATGGTTTTCTAGATGTTCTTATCGCAAATTACTATATCGAGAAAGATGAAGCTTATCTGAATGATGGCAAAGGAAAATATACAAAATTAAAAGACAATAAATTATTAGACGGAAATAATCACGGTACTGGTATATTACAGTTTGATTATGACAATGATCAAGACATGGACATCCTAATTACTCAGTTGGCACACCCAAAATATATGCTCGATTATGGGCATGAAAAAACCATACTGTTTGAGAATTTAAATAATCAATCATATATCAAGAAAAAAGAAACTGGAATAGAATACGAAGAAACACACGCTGGTGCTACAACCATAGACATCAACAATGATGGCCTACAAGACTTAATTACAACAGCTCACTATGGATGCAGATATATTGACGTTTATATCCAAAACGAATTAAATAAATTTGAAAATAATTCTACAGCTTCTGGCTTAAATCAAATAAGCACTGACATCAATCCTCTTTCTATTGATATTAACAATGATGGGGCACAGGATTTACTCATTCAAAAAGAAGATTCCATATTTGTTTATAAAAATAATTTATCAAAAAATAATTGGATACAAATATTGTTAAAGAGAAAAGCCGGTTCCAATACTCATTCTATAAACGGAATCAAGGTAAAGGTATTCACAAAGCGAAAAACTTATACTAAGTGCGTTAGTATTGGTCGAGAATTGGTCCAAGAACCCACTCTACTCCATTTTGGTTTAGCTGATTCTAGAAAAATAAAAAAAATAGAAGTCTTTTGGTCACATTCTGAAAAGGAAATATTTAAAACAAAAAACCTAAATAAATCTATAACACTAATTCAAGGAACAGGGAAAACCAAATAATATCAAAAATGTTTTACATCAGTGTACAACAATCAATTTTTCTTGCTGTATAGAATTATTTTTAGATTCACCGATAACCAGATACGTTCCAGCAGGTAATTTTGCGGTATTAATTATCAAATTGGTTCTATTTATTGGATTGTAAGTCTTAATAATTTCTCCATCAAATGAACGCAATTCTATTGAACGTAAATCATTATTATTGAATTCTAATGTGCAACTGAGGTCAGTAACGTTTTGCTTTATTTGAAATAAATTTTGTACCATATTATAGGTACTCGTACTACTTACAAAATTTATATTGTTGTAAATTTCTTCGCCATTAATCCAAGTACTAAGCACTTTTGTTTTTGATATTTCTTCTTTAGCAATCGAAAAAATATCTCTATCTATAATTATAAAATCAGCCAATTTCCCCTCTTCTAGTGAGCCAGTAATATCCTCATAACGCATAGTGTATGCGCCATTAATAGTGTATGCATCTACAGCATCTTGTACTGAAGATAAAGCTTGCGGTTCTCTAGTGACTGCGTGTTCTATTCCGACAAAAGGATTTACCGTACTTACATCCCAATCACTACTCAAGGTAACTAAAGCGCCTGTATCAAAAATTGATTTTAAAGGTATAAAATTCATCGCTCGCTCGGCGCCTAAAAATGGTATGTTTTCTGACCATGATTTTGGTTGCGTCCAATCTGCGCTTACTTGCATATCTGCCAAAACACCTAATTCTTTAAAACGTCCATAGTCGGATGGATTTACAATTTCTAAATGTGTCATCCGATGTCTCGCTAGATTAATGGATGTCCCAGAATTATTGGCAAGATCGATGGCATCCAATGCATCGGAAATGCCCTTATCACCTATCGCGTGTATGTGAAAATCAAATCCAGCACTTCCCAATTCCACAATATAATCTGTCAATAATGGTGATGAGAGATAATTTAATCCACTATTAAACGGTAGGCCTAAGTTATCTAAATATGGCTCATGTAAAGAGGCCGTAGCGTTAATAGTAATCCCATCAGAGTAACACTTTACTTGTCTTATAGAAAGAAAATTATCTCCAGTGTCATACATTGATTTAATGGCATTTACCTGCGCATTAAAATCATCATCAGGATAAATCCAAGGTGCCAATGCTACCCTGCATGTAAGTTTATTTTCAGATTTTATTTTATTCCAGGTCTGAATAAAGTTTTGCTTATAATACGTCCTTCCTTCACAAATAGAGGTAATTCCATTTTTTGCTAATAGAGGCAATCCATACTCAATTAACCCTTGATATTGAAGGGAGGAAATTTCTTCATTTGGCGCAAGCGCAATTTGCAACACTTTATCGCCAGCGTTGTCCATCAATATACCATCAACTTCGCCAGACCAATGTCGATAAATATGTCCACCTATTGGATCAGGAGTATTGCTGTTTATTCCTGCCAATGACAATGCCTTAGAATTTACCCACATAGAATGAGAAGTTTCTTCAAAAATTAATACTGGAATGTCAGGGAATAATTCATCCAAATATTCCTTAGACGGAATTGGGCTGTCCAATAAACTAAAAATGGAATGACCAAAAGCCAAAATCCAACCATTAGAATTTGGGGTTAAATTGCAATTACTCAAAGTTGAAATAAGTTGATCTATTGAATGCCATGGATCTAGCTGACAATTGCCAAATAGTGGAGCACTGGCTTCCAACGGATGCATGTGTACGTCATGAATACCAGGTAATATTGTCTTACCTTCTAAGGAGACTACATTTGTAGCAGGACCGATTAATGACTGTAAAACACTGTCATTTCCTAATTTTAAAATTACACTATCTTTTATCGCAATAGCACTATAAAATGATTGAGAATCATCTGCAGTATAGATATTAGCATCAACAAAAATATAGTCTGCATGCTGTCCAGAAATAGAACAGGAAAAGACAATATTTATATAAACTAAAAATAATTTCAATATTCTCATTAACTAATATTTTTCTTTTTTAAGTGTTTATGCTTTGTATTAAACCTAACCGTAACTTTTGTACCACATGCAATACCGTTACTTTCTAAATCTACTATGTTAAAGTCAAACAACATTTTATTTGAAATTTTAGAAATGGCTTCTCGCTCTTTTAGTATTTGCATACCACGAGATTTTGTTTTTGAAAGACTATTATTTTTTTGGCGCTCAGCTTCTATTCTTCCTACTCCATTATCTTCGATGCTACAATAAAGTAATTCATTTTTTATCCAAACCTTGATTGTCAATTGCCCTTTATTATCAAGGTAGTATAGCCCATGATTTATGGCATTTTCTACGAATGGTTGTATTACCATAGATGGTATTAATGTATATTTTGTATCAACATCACTTGCAACATCAATCGTATAATCAAAGAGGTCATTGAATCTCAATTTTTCTAATTCAATATATAGTTCAATCATTTGAATTTCTTCATCCAGCGTGCACTGTTTTTCTTTAGATAACTCAAGAAAAAATCGCATGAGTTTTGAGAATTTTACAATATATTTATTTGCTTCATACTCGTCGTGTTTAAAAATAAAATCTTGAATTGATTGCAAAGCATTAAATATAAAGTGAGGATTCATCTGAGCTTGCAATGCTTCGATTTTTAATTCTGTCAACTTCCTTTCTATGTCTTGTTTCTCTTTATTTTTTAAATTCAGTTTGTCGCTTCTCCATCTAGCAAATCTATAAATGAAAAATCCTGCCAATAATAATAAAAATGATTTTAATACAGAAGAGGCCCACCAAGGGTTTAAAATCTGAAATTCTAAAGATTGTTCTTCTCCAAGTTGAATGCTATTTTTATCATATGCGTTTACAATAAAAGTATAATTGCCTGCTGGTAAATTGTCAAAACTTACTTTAGGAGTATTGGTACTATACCAATCATTATCCCAACCTTTTAACATATACATATAGGTTATGTTTTTTAATTGTTCAAACGATATTGCGACAAAATTAATTTCTACATTATTTTCATCGTAGTCAAAAGCATAACTATCATTTATCTTGACTTTTGTCTTATTCACAAATAAGTCACTTAATACTAAACTAGCATGGTTATATACTTTAGATTCTAAATCTTGCAACTCAATTTGCATAATTCTATCTTGGGTATGTGCGAATAAGTGGGTATCATTAATTGCTAATCCAAAAATAATATTTGTAGATAGGCCATTAGATTTGTCAACAATTAAACTCTCTATTACTTGGTTATTATGATCTAATTTGATTACAAAAATGCCTTTTTGCGAAGAAGCATATACTGTACCGTTATGGCTAACTTCTATATCAGTAATTCTTGCGTCTAATGTATTTTTAATCGTATCAACGGAATTTCCAATAATTCGAAACAAGCCATTAGATCCTATGCCAAGCCAAATATTATCCAAAGAGTCAACCTTCATTTTTGTCACTGACTCTTTGACTATTTTGTGAGAAAGATTTAAGAAAGCTAGATTATCATTTTTCAATTTCATTATACCTTCTTTCCCTGCAAATAATATTTCTCCAGCACTATTAGATTGAATCTCTAATTGTCTTGTCCCTTTATAACTAAATTCGTGTAATTCATTTCCCAATTTGTATTTAGCTATCGTTTTGGGAAATGAAACATAAAGATCATTTTCTCCATGTAGGAAAAAAGATTTCAATCCATATCGTAATTCATAAGATTTGGCTAAATTATTAGATTTTAAGACTGGTAAATTTTCTTCAAAAACTAAATTATTTGTAGCATAATATAATTTGTCATCTTTAATTATAATATCCTTAATAGGGAAAGAACCTTTATTAGTGAAGTGTTTATCTATTTTATTTGCTCTTGTATCTAAGTGATACAAGTTACCACGAGAAGCTCCTATCCATAACTTACCAAAGTTGTCTGTCTCAATAACTAAAATATCCTCGTTTACATTTTCTGTTGGAAGTTTAAAATTAAGTACAGTATCCTCACCTTTGTTTTTAAAATAAATTCCGTTTTTTGTGCATATCCAATAATTGCCGACGCGATCTTTAAAAACTGAATTGGTTTGTAGATCTTTTAAAAAATCAAAGCTTGAAAGTTCATTAAATGACTTGTCTAGGATTACAAATTCTCCTTTAAAATTGTATAAATAAAAAGTGTTTTCATCTACCCAATCACCATATTCAATATTTACATTCTTGTCTTTAAAAAAATTATTTATTGGTACTTCTTTTATGTTTAGTCCGTCAAAGTACCAAGCTCTATTGGCTGCATAAATGATTGCATTTTGATCGAAAGAGTTTGAATAAAATCTTGTATTTTGGTCAAAAACATTTTCTGATTTTAAACAAGAAATTGTTTTTCCATTTTTAAAAACCTCTATCGTTAACCCTTTGACATTGTCATGACATAAGTATTCAAATGAATCTTTATCATTGAATAAATAATTGCCATAAAAATTATAGGCTTGAATACTATCATTAGAAACTACTTTATACAATTGATTTGAGTAGCTTCTAAAAAAGTGATTTTCTCCAACATTAAAATGTCTATGTGGGGATATGTCCTGATATTTAGGCACATGATTAAACGCTCCATTGTAATAAGATAATGGACCTAAATTCCCAAACCAAAGGGTACCATGGTGATCTATATCAACGCTCCAAATTTCTGCGTTTGCAATACCATCTTTTTCATTATAAGTTTGGAAATTGTATCCATCGAAAGAAATCAAACCAGCATTACTACTAAACCATAGAATGCCATTTTTATCTTGTGTGGCGACAAAAATATTGTTGTCTGGCAAGCCATCTTCCATAGTGTAACGCATAAGCGTAGGTGTCTGCCCTAAGGTATAGGTACAAATGACAAAAGAAATTAGAAATAGGGCGAGTTTCACATTTTCTTTCTTTTACTATGGAAGATAATTTTATTGGTTTATATGTGTTTGTATATGATTCATACTATTCTACATTAATCTCTGGAGAAAGGTACCAAGCATTTTTATTGAATCGTACTCTTATGTCCCTCAGATAGCGTTTAAGATCATCCTGCTCGGAACATTCAAAAGTGAAGCCTACCCTATTGTATGGTCCATATTTTTCAGAATATAACGTAAGGTTATTAGATTCAATTTTCTCAATTAGTTCACTTGCATTTTCAATATTAGAATATGCACCCAAAATGATGATACATGGTTCAGTATACAAAGTGTCTGCACTAATGATCTGCTCAACAGGAACTATTTCTACTGTGTCTTCTTCTATTATAGGTTTTGGATCAACCAATTGTTTTTGATATTCCGCGTCTGAAGAAAGCATAGCGTTACAAGACCTCACCAAGGATATAAAACCATAGATTAATAAGCACAACAACAGTATAGGAATTACTTTTTTCAATATACTTGATAAGCTGCTACTATCTTGGGAATCATTGTTAATTTTAGTATTTGAAGTTGCAATCTGCTCTTTTTGTACATTCGATTCCGCAATTGTTTTATTTGCATTTCTATCAAATACTGGAAGGATTAACTCTGGCAAGCCTAGATAAAAACCATTTACGGTATTTTTATCTTGCTCAAAAATCCACTTTTCTGACTTTTTATACAATGTTCCAATGAGTCCGATTTTTGCTTCTTTGTTATTGTCAAGACTTATTTGGGTATTCCTTGCATAACTAAAAACTGCACTTGAAGCTTCACCATGGCTAAAACCTTCATGATTTACTAGTTTTTCAATTAATATTGACTCATCACCTTCTTCTGTCTTTTGAAATTTGATTTCTACAGATGGCGGCAATAATGACTTTCTTCCTTCACCATAAGTGGCAGGTAATTTCACAAGTGTAAATACACCCAATCCTTTAACAAAGACTTCGCCTTTATCTTTTAATATATCGAATAAATGTTTGGTAATTTCTGTCTTCATCGTACTTATAAACATGCACAAGATAATTAAGATACTTCAGAATACGTAAAGCAATTTTATTATCTCTAAAATCCGTTAAAAACTCAATACTTTAAAGGCAGTTCTTCTGTTTTTTTGATGAGCATCGTCTGTACAGTTGTCACAATTACACTTATCTATTGGAGCGGTTTCTCCATAACCTTTTGCAATAATCCGATTATTATCTATGCCTTTTGAATTTATGTATGCAGTTGCTGCCTCTGCTCTTTTTAGGGATAGTAATTGATTATAATCCAATTCGCCACGACAATCTGTATGAGAACTTAATTCAATTTTCATAGAAGGGTTATTTTCTAACAATTGTACAACTTCTTCTAAAGCAGGTTTTGCATCTTCTCTTATAAAGGACTGATCATAATCATAATATATGTTTTTAATAACTATTTCTTCATTAAGTTTGATTTTTTCTAAGGCTACTTTAAAGTTTAATGTTACTGAAGATTCCGAAGAATCAATCTCCATGCCTTTGGTGGATAGATTAATTTTTTGTGTAAAATACCCATCTTTACTAATCAATAATTGGTAATCAATATTGCCTTTGGCATCAAATACTGAAGCACCCTTAGAAGAACTAAATTTTGTTATAGAGTCATTAGATATTAATGTTACGCTTGCATTTTTTATCGGGTTATTGTTTTGAGCATCAGACACAAATCCAGCGATAAAATATGTGATGTCAAGCACTTCAATATCTGTGGTGTCGGCTTTAGGTTCTTGTGGTGTCTCGATAACTTTTTTCTTTTCAAATTTAAATATTTTATCATAACCATCATCGGAACGTGCAGAACTAAAGTATCCAACAAAAGGGATCGACTCGGATATATTTTTTTCATCTACAACAAGTCCGAAATCATCTTTACTGGAATTTATTGGTGCTTCCATCAAAATAGGTCTTACCCAATTATTATCGTCTCCAAAATAAGTCTTGTAAATATCTAATCCCCCTAATCCAGATTCTTTATCTGAGCTAAAAAACAAGGTATCGTTATATACGGTAGGAAATTTTTCATCAGCATCTGTATTGATTATGTCTGACATTGGTGAAGCTTGCGACCAACCATTGTCATATCTGATTGAGTAGTATAGATCATACGAGCTATAGTTGCCATGAGGTGCTACTGAAAAAATCAATAAGCTGTCGTTATTAAATAAGGCTGGATGACCTACATTCACATTTTCATTAAAAAATGCAATTGCGAAAGGTTCTATCCAATCTCCTTGAATTTTGGATGAAGTATACAACCTACAATGTTCATTTCTTAGTTGTATAGATTCACATCTTGTAAAAAATATTTCTGTCAAATCTTTATTAAAGCATGCTGTGCCCTCATGTGCTGCGCTATTAATTCCATTATGAAAAGTGGAATAACTTTTATTTTTAGGACTGTATAAAAACAAATCAGAAAAATAATTACCCGTGCCTTCATAAATATCCTCTTCATAACTTTTCTGATCTGAACTAAGGAGAATAAACTCATTGTAAATAACAGGGCTAAAGTCGTTGAACTTATGTTCTTTAGAAATTGAAGAAATGGTATAATCAGGGTTCGGAATGGCAAGGCCATTATTTAATATTGACTCACAGCTACGCATAGCTTTAGCGTAAATAGGATCAGCATATTGTTGAGACAATTGTCTATATACTTCCCTTGCAGCTTTATAGTTTCCGTTTATTTTGTAAGCTCGCGCCAGTTCTTTGGTAATGAATTCATTATCGCTAATGGCCACTGCTTTTTCAAGCCAACTAATGGCATCTTTGTCTCTATTAAGTGCTAATGCAGATTTTCCGGCTAGGTACGCAGCATAAGACTTAGATTCTGGATTTCTACTGTCTGTATACTCTTTGGTAAGCAATGAGATCGCTGTATCAAATTGTTTGGCATTATAGGCTTCTTTACCTGTAATCGTTTTTTGGACAATTTTACATGAATTGAGCCCAATACTGACACAAATCAATATCGGTACAAGAAATAAATAAGAAATTGGAATATTTGAACCCTTCATCATCATTTAAACTAATGTAGTTCAAATTTATTGAAAACAATAGCTAAAACTTCTAGTTTAAGTAAGACTTAAGTGCATTTTTATTTGTAGATTTTCTAAGTCTACGCAATGCTCTTTCTTTAATTTGTCTTACTCTTTCTCGAGTTAAACCATAAAGATCTCCGATTTCCTCCAAGGTTAATGAACTGTGTCCATTTAAGCCATAGTAAGAAGAAAGCACCTCAACTTCTCGAGGAGAAAGAATTGCTAATCCTTGTTTTAACTCGTCTCTCATAGACTCAGCCATAAGATTTATATCAGGACTTTCTTGATCTTCAACATTAAACAAGTCCAACATGGTAGCTTCTCCTTGTTCGCCAGTAATCGGCGCATCCATAGAAAGATGTCTTCTTCCGCCTTTAAGCAAAGTTTCTACCTCTTTTGGAGTAATTTCTAACAATTCTGCCAATTCTTCGTTGGTAGGATCTCTTTCAAATTCTTGGGTAAAAGATACGTAGGCTTCATTCACTTTATTGTAAGAAGAAACCTTGTTTAATGGTAAACGTACCAACCTACTGTATTCTACGATGGCTTGAAGGATAGATTGTCGTATCCACCAGACGGCGTAAGAGATAAACTTAAAACCCCTAGTTTCATCAAATCGTTTTGCAGCCTTCATGAGACCGACATTACCTTCATTTATTAGATCGCTCAATGAGAGCCCTTGATTTTGGTATTGTTTGGAAACAGAAACCACAAATCTCAGGTTTGCTTGAGTCATTTTCTCAAGTGCAGCTTGATCACCCTCTCTGATTTTTTTGGCTAATTCTGCTTCTTCATCAGGAGTTAATAAATCAATTTTGCTAATATCATTTAGATATTTATCTAGAGCCAGGCTTTCCCGCGAAGTTATTTTATTTGTTATTTTTAGCTGTCTCATAGAAAAAAGTTGTTAAGTATATTGACAATATCGTAAAAAAGACGTAAACAGTTACATACATTACAATATAATACGCCATTTAGTTTCGATTATTGCAAAAAAAATTCCAATCTTTTCAGAAAAGACTGGAATTTCAATAATACTTTATGTATGCCTGATACTTTACTAAGAATCTGAAGTTTTTTCTCCATCTCTTGGTAAGATGGCTTTTCTAGACAATCTCATTTTACCATTTTTAGGATCTACGCCTATCAGTTTCACTTTGACAGAATCACCTTCTTTGAATACTTGCGAGACATCATTGATTCTAGAGTGTGAAATTTCAGAAACGTGTAACAATCCACTCTTTCCTTTAAAATCAACAAATACGCCGTAAGGCATAACAGAAGCGACAACCGCATCATATACATCTCCAACTGTTGGTTCGAATGCAATGTCCATAATTCTTCTTTCTGCTTCTTTGATTCCTTGAGCATTTGGACTAGCAATGGAAACTATACCTTTATCATCTACTTCTTCAATATTAATAACTGTACCAGTTGTTGCTTGCAACTCCTGAATAATCTTTCCACCAGGCCCAATTACTGCACCGATGTAACTCTTATCTATCGTAAGCTCGATCATACGTGGTGCATGTGGCTTAAGATCTTCTCGTGGAGCAGCCATGGTTTTATCCATTTCATTTAAGATATGGATTCTACCTTCTCTAGCTTGTTTTAAAGCTTTTTCTAATAAGTCATATGGAAGACCGTCGATTTTTATATCCATTTGACAGCCAGTGATACCGTCTTTAGTACCTGTTAATTTGAAATCCATATCACCAATCGCATCTTCATCACCTAAGATGTCAGAGAGTATTGCTGTTCTTGTTCCGTCAGAAATCATTCCCATTGCGATACCAGAAACAGGTTTTTTGAGTGCAATACCAGCATCAAGTAATGCTAATGAACCAGCGCATACAGTTGCCATCGATGAAGAACCATTTGATTCTAAAATATCACTGACTAATCTTATAGTGTATGGCATTTCATCAGGTAATACTTGTTTAATTGATCTAGATGCAAGATTTGCGTGACCAACTTCTCTTCTACCTGGACCTCTCATTGGTTTAATTTCTCCAACTGATAATGCTGGGAAATTGTAATGAAGGATAAATTTGTCGGTATAAGTTCCTAGTGCATTATCTATTAACTGTTGGTCTAATTTAGTACCCAACGTCAAAGACATTAATGCTTGAGTTTCCCCTCTTGTGAATATTGCACTACCATGCGCACTTGGAAGGTAATCTACTTCAGTCCAAATATCTCTTACTTTGTCTAAAGCTCTACCGTCGAGACGTTCATTAGTGTCAAGTACCATTTTTCTGATAACTTCTTTTTTAAGTTTATCAAAATAAGACTTAACAAAACCTATTTTTTCTGGGAAAGTATCTTCATCATATCTCTCTACTGCAGCTTCTTTTAAAGCGTCACTTATCGCAGTAAGTCCAGCTTTTCTATCTTTTTTGTTGTGTCTTCCTTTAGCAACTTCCAAGATTTTGTCAGCAGCAAATTCTGCTACAAAAGCTTTTGCTTCATCATCAGAAGGTTGTGGCTCAAGTACACGTTTTTCTGTTCCTACCAGTTTTGCCAATGCTATCTGCGCTTGACACTGCACTTTTATTGCTTCGTGTCCAACCTTGATTGCTTCTATTAATTCAGATTCTTGGCATTCTTTTGCTTCACCTTCTACCATCGTTACATCGGCAAGTGTAGCGCCAACGATTACTTCGAGTACAGCTTTTTCTAGGTCAGTTTTACTTGGGTTTACTACATATTCGCCATCAATTTTTGCCACTCTAACTTCTGAAATTGGTCCAGCCCAAGGAATGTCTGATATATGCAAAGCAGCTGATGCTGCCAAAGCGGCGTATGCGTCTGGTAAAGTGTCTAAATCTCCAGAAATCAAATTAATGATTACTTGCGTGTCATTCATGTATCCATCAGGGAATAGCGGTCTAATCGCTCTATCAACCAATCTACAAGTTAGAATCTCATAATCAGAAAGTCTAGCTTCTCTTCTGAAAAAGTTTCCTGGAATACGTCCAACTGCTGCGAACTTTTCTTGATAATCTACTGATAAAGGGAAGAATCCAGCACCTTCTCTTGGCTCGTAGTTAGAAACTACAGATGCAAATAACATTGTCTTACCTATCTTAACAACAACAGAACCATGTGCCTGCGTAGCTAATTTTCCTGTTTCTATAGTAACTTCTTCTCCACTAGGTAGATTAAATGAAGTACTTATAGGATTGATTTTACCCATAAAATTTGAATTAATGATTAAAGCTATAAATGGTAGCTTTCCTTATGTAAACCTTTAAAAGCTAGTTTAGATTATTTTCTAATCTTAAGCTTTTCGATGATGCTTCTGTATCTAGTGATATCTTTAGCAGTAAGGTAGTTTAATAATCTCTTTCTCTTACCCACTAAGTGAAGAAGCGCTTTTCTACTTGCGTGATCCTTTTTATTTTCTTGTAAGTGATCAGACAAAGCAGAAATTCTGTACGTAAATAAGGCGATTTGTCCTTCTACGCTACCAGTATCTTTTTCATTACCAGTTGCATCTTTAAAAATTTCTGCCTTTTTCTCTTTTGTTAAGTATATTGCCATTATAATTATTTTTACCAAAGTAAGATTACGAAAATGCTCATTTAGCGGGTGCAAATGTAAGTATTTTATTTTGAAAATGTATGATTTAATTAAAGTCCCTAATAACTATGAGAATTTTAAGCATAATAATTATCGTTTTGACCACTTTCCCTTATTTATTTGGTCAAATTAAAGTGGATAGTCTAGGTTTTGAAACCTTTGAATCAGTGGAAGGAGACACCACTTATGTCATGAAAAAATACTATTTAATCCTTTTAAACGAGGGAGAAAATCGAGATCAAGATGAAGTGGAAGCAGCAAAAATCCAAGCAGGACATATGGCTCATATCAATATGTTGGCAGAAAATAATCAATTGTGCATTGCTGGTCCATCTGCAATAGAAAGTAAAACTAGAGGTATTTTTATCCTTAATGTACAGTCAGATTCGCTTGCAAGAGAATTGGTAAATAAAGATCCTGCGGTCAAAGCTGGTAGACTGGAATGTAC
>JAHDBF010000012.1:3396-38045 GCA_020630525.1 Saprospiraceae bacterium | reverse complement strand
TGCCTTTTTAATATTTTTTTGCTTTTATTTACTATTCTTCCTCAGAAGATGCTTTTTCGACTACTGGAGCTGCAACTGCTGCTGCCGCTTTCTTTCCTCCACCTCTTCTACTTCTTCTTGTCTTAGGCTTAGATGATTTGTTTTCTAACATTAATGTGTTAAAATCAACCAATTCTATCATTGCCATTTCAGCTGCATCACCTTTTCTTGTGCCAGTCTTGATAATTCTACAATATCCTCCTGGTCTATCTGCAATTTTTTCAGCAATAACACCGAACAATTCATTAAGTGCATCATTACTTTGTAAGTAAGAAAACGCTGTTCTTCTTGAATGTTGCGTATTGGTTTTAGCCTTAGTTAAAATAGGCTCAATGTGTGTTCTTAAAGCTTTTGCTTTTGCTAAGGTTGTATTGATTCTTTTATGCTCAATAAGAGATAAAGATAAGTTTCTTAGCAAGGCTTTTCTGTGTCCTTTTTTTCTACCTAAGTGGTTGAATTTTTTTCCGTGTCTCATGACAATTAATTTTGATTTATCACTTTAAGTTTCCTGAGTTCCAGCTTTAGGAAATTACTCTCTTAGTAAACAAATCGCGTTAAATAAATCCGGCGTTTTAGCCGAGCTGGGCGATTAAATCAGAGAAGATTACTCTTCGTCTAATTTATATTTTGAAAGATCCATACCGAAAGTAAGGCCTTTGTTTTGTAATAATTCTTCTATTTCTACCAATGATTTTTTACCGAAGTTTCTGAACTTCAATAACTCATGAGTATCATATTTTACCATTTCACCTAAAGAGTTAATCTTAGCCGCTTTCAAGCAGTTGTATGCTCTCACAGAAAGATCTAAATCTTCTAGTGAAGTTTTCAATAACTTACGCATATGTAAGATGTGCTCATCTACGATATTGTCATCACTCTTTGTTGCGTCTTCGAACGTTATGTTTTCGTCCGTGATTAGCATAAGGTGTTGGATCATAATTCTAGATGCAGATTTTACCGCTTCTTCCGGATGGATAGTTCCATCAGTCTGAATTGTCATGAGTAATTTCTCATAATCTGTTCTTTGACCTACCCTAGTATTTTCTATTTTATAAGCTACCTTTTTGATTGGAGTATAAATAGCATCAACTGCGATTTCCCCAATAGGTGCATCTTTTCTAATATTTTCTTCTCCACCAACATAACCTCTACCTTTAGAAACAGTAAATTCAATTTCTAAATTTACGGTTGCATCCATTCTACAGATTAAGTGATCTGGGTTTAGTACTTTGAAAACATTGGTATTTTTCTCAATATCTCCTGCTAAGAATTGTTCTTGACCAGAAATAGTAAGGTAGATTTTCTCTTCAACCAAATTATCCTCATCTAAAAGCGGCTTAATTCTAACTTGCTTTAAGTTTAAGATTATATCAACCATATCTTCTACTACACCTTTAATGGTAGCAAATTCGTGATCAACACCAGCAATTCTAACGGCAGTAATTGCAAATCCTTCTAGCGAAGAAAGTAAAATTCTTCTTAGAGAGTTTCCAATTGTTTGACCAAAACCAGGCTCTAGAGGCTTAAATTCAAATGTACCTTCAAAATCAGTTGCTTTTTGTAATAAGATTTTGTCAGGTTTCTGAAAATTTAATATGCTCATATTATAATTTGTGAATTTTAGGAGAAAAAAATGAGGTCAATAACTTAAAGTTACCGACCATTTTCGTTACTTAGAATATAATTCCACGATTAACTGCTCGTTAATCTTTTCAGGAATATTATCTCTTTCTGGATACTCCAAAAACTTTCCTTCTTGTCTATCTGCATTCCATTCCAACCAAGACCACTTATTGTTTCTTGAGTTAGCACCAATAGAATCAGTAATTACACTTAGATTTTTTGATTTATTTCTTACAGAAATTACATCACCAGGTCTTAGTTTGCAAGAAGGCACATTAGTCAATATACCATTTACTAATATGTGCTTATGCGTCACCAATTGTCTGGCACCTCTTCTAGTAGGAGATAATCCTAATCTATAAACGGTGTTATCTAGTCTTGCTTCTAAATATTGTAATAATATCTCACCAGTTACTCCAGACTTTCTACTTGCTTTTTCGAACAAGTTTCTAAATTGTCTTTCTAGTATACCGTAAGTATATTTAGCTTTTTGTTTTTCTAGCAATTGAACAGCATAATCAGACTTTTGTTTCTTTCTTCTTCTGTTAGCCCCATGTTGTCCAGGAGGATACTTTCTCTTTTCGAAACTTCTATCTGGACCGTAAATAGCCTCTCCGAATGCTCTTGCTTTTTTAGTTTTTGGACCTGTATATCTTGCCATTCTAGGTAATAGTTAAATTGAATTAAACTCTTCTTTTCTTAGGAGGACGACATCCATTATGTGGCATTGGAGTAACATCCTTAATTTTTGTAATCTTTATGCCAAGACCGTCGATTGCTCTGATAGCTGCCTCTCTTCCTGAACCAGGACCTTTAACAAAAACTTCTGCGAATCTCATTCCTGCATCAAAAGCAACTTGACCAGCATCACCAGCTGCAACTTGGGCTGCATAAGGTGTGTTTTTCTTAGAACCTCTAAATCCTTGCTTTCCAGCAGAAGACCAAGAGATTACCTGACCAGCTTTGTTACAAAGCGAAATAATGATATTATTAAAGCTAGCTTTAATGTATACAATCCCTTCTGGATCGCATTTAACCTTTTTTCTTTTTCTTGCCTGCGCCATATCGAATTATTTAGTTGCTTTCTTTTTGTTTGCGACAGTTTTCTTTCTTCCTTTTCTAGTACGCGCATTGGTACGCGTTCTTTGCCCGTTTACTGGGAGACCTCTTCTATGTCTAAGTCCACGATAACAAGCGATATCCATCAGACGTTTAATGTTCATCTGAATTTCACTTCTTAACTCCCCTTCAACTGTATAGCTGTCTTGGATTAATGCAGAAATGGAACGAATGTTATCATCAGACCATTCTCTAATTTTAGTATCTTCACTTACGCTACAAGCGGCTAATATTTCACTTGCTTTGGTACTACCAATACCATAAATGTAAGTCAGGCCAATAATGCCTCTTTTATCTTTGGGTAAATCTACACCTGCTATCCTTGCCATGATTAACCTTGTCTTTGTTTAAACCTAGGATTCTTTTTATTGATTACATACAGTTTACCTTTACGGCGTACTATTTTGCAATCAGTACTTCTCTTTTTAATTGATGCTCTTACTTTCATAATCTATTTATATCGATAAGTAATTCTTCCTCTTGATAGATCATAAGGAGACATTTCTACAGAAACCTTATCTCCAGGAAGAATTCTAATATAATTCATTCTCATTTTTCCAGAGATGGTTGCTACGATCAAATGATCGTTTTCTAACCTTACTCTGAACATTGCGTTAGACAAAGATTCCTCAATAACGCCGTCTTGTTTTATTAATTCTTGCTTAGCCATAATAAATCGGAGTGCAAATATCGGTTTTTTTATTCAATTACGCTTAAATTTTTATTATTTTTTATAGCTTCCTTTAAAAAGCTATGATCTGATAGAATGTCTGGCCCTTCCTCTTTCACTGCAATCGAATGTTCATAATGTGCCGAAATTTTTCTATCTCTTGTGCGAATTGTCCAACCGTCATTTGAATTCACTATTCTTCTTGTTCCTAGATTAATCATTGGTTCGATTGCTATAACCAAGCCACTTTGTAATTTAGAACCTCTTCCTCTCATTCCATAATTTGGTACTTCTGGAGATTCATGTAAGTTTCTGCCTAATCCATGCCCGACCAATTCTCTTACTACTCCGTAACCCATTTCTTTTTCTGTATATGACTGAATCGCAAAACTTATATCTCCAATTCTATTTCCAACAACTGCTTGTTCAATACCTTTATATAGGCTTTTTTCTGTTGCTACCAAGAGATCCATTGTTTCTCTATTTACTTCAGTAAAAGCAAAGGTGTATGCAGCATCACCATAAAATTCATTCATATAAACTCCACAATCAATCGAAAGTACATCCGTCTCTTTAAATGGTTCATCTGTAGGAATTCCATGTACAACAACCTCGTTTTTTGAAATACATAATGTTGCTGGAAAATCATTATATCCTTTGAAACCGGGAACAGCTTTATGGTCCCTTATAAACTCTTCTGCTGCTTTGTCAATATCAAATCCTGTAATTCCTGGTTTTAACATTGATCCTACATGAGCGAGTGTTTTTGAAACTAATAGACAACTCTGCCTTATCAGTTCTATTTCCTCTTCTGTTTTGTAGTAAATCATGCTTAGGCTGGATTACATTCCAGCTCCAATTGTTTGCATACCACTACTACGTCCTTTTACCTTTCCTGACTTTACTAGACCATCATACTTTCTAAGTAATAAATATGATTCTATTTGCTGTAAAGTATCTAATACTACTGCTACTAAAATCAATAATGATGTTCCACCAAAAAATATTGCAAAAGCATCATTTACACCCGCCGCAGCAACAAATGCTGGGAATATAGATATCAATCCTAAAAAGAATGAACCCGGTAGTGTTACTCTAGTCGTTAATGAATCTATATATTCTTGTGTAGGTAAACCTGGCTTAACGCCTGGAATAAACGCATTTTGTCTTTTTAAATATTCTGCATATTGTTGTGGATTTACTAATAATGCTGTATACACATAAGTAAATAATACAACCAATAAAAAGAATATAACATTATATGGAATTGACTTCCAATCTGATAAACTCAATATAAAATCACCTGGAGTGCCTCCATCTTTTGACAACCATTGTCCGATAGAAACTGGTAAGAACATAATCGCTTGAGCAAATATAATTGGCATTACACCTGCCGCATTCACTTTTAATGGAATATAATCTCTTGCTCCTGCTACTGGCATACTTGAATTAGTTCTTCCAACCATTCTTTTAGCGAACTGAATTGGAATTCTTCTTACACCTTGGACGATTAATACTGTTGCTAATACTGTTAAGAATAGAACTGCTATTTCTATAATAAATATTAGTGGAGAGCTAACAAACTGCGTTTGTAATTCTGCAAAAAATGCTACTGGTAAAGTTGCAATAATACCAATCATTATTAATAGAGAAATACCATTTCCAATTCCTTTATCTGTAATTTTCTCACCCAACCACATTGCGAATATTGTACCAGTAGATAGAATAATAATATTACTGATCCAGAAAATAGTTGGATCGATAGAACTACTAACTGCACCTGGTGTGGAATTAATGTAAGTAAGATATGCACCACCTTGTACTAAGGTTATAAATACAGTCAGTAATCTGGTGATTTGAGTAATTTTCTTTCTTCCCGACTCCCCTTCTTTAGATTGTAGTCTTTGGAAATAAGGAACTGCGAATCCCAATAATTGGATAATGATAGATGCAGTAATATAAGGCATAATACCTAATGCAAATATTGCAGCATTATTAAATGCACCACCAGAAAAGGTATTGATTAAACCTAAGATATCATTCGCTCCTCTTGCAGCAGCAGCTGTATCCAATGCGGAGGCATTAACGCCAGGTAAAACAATAAAAGATCCTAATCGGTATACTGCAAGAATTAATAATGTGAATGTAATTCTTTCACGCAATTCTTTAATACTCCAAATATTCCTTAGTGTCTCGAAAAACTTATTCATAATCTAAATTATACGATGGTTAATGATCCACCTTTGCTTTCAATAGCTTCTTTAGCTGAAGAAGAAGCAGCATGTGCTGACACATTTATGGCATCTTTAATTTCTCCTTTTGCTAGCAACTTAACTTTAACATTAGCGTCTACTATACCAAGTTCAATCAATTTTTCAAGAGATAAATCTTTTGTATTGTACTTTTCAGAAATTGCCTGAAGCGCTTGTACATTTAAAGCTATATAAGATACTCTATTGATGTTTTTAAAACCTCTTTTAGGCAATCTCATTTGAAGAGGCATTTGCCCACCTTCGAAAGCTCTTTTAGACTTATAACCTGATCTAGATTTAGCACCTTTATGACCTCTAGTAGCGGTACCCCCTTTACCAGAACCTTGTCCTCTTCCTTTTCTTTTTGATCTTTTTACCGAGCCTTTGGCTGGTGTCAATGTATGCAGATTCATTATCTAATGAATTAAATTTTATAATTAAACTTCTTCTATTTTCAACAAGTGTTGAACTTTTTCGATCATACCAGCTACAGCAGGACTTAAGTCTTTTTCTACTGATTGGTGCATTTTTCTTAATCCAAGAGCAGCCATAGTGGCTTTTTGTCTCTTTGATCTATCGATCGTACTTCTTACTTGTGTTATTTTAACTCTAGCCATTACTTATTTTTTTGGATTATCCCTCGAATAATTTCTTCATAGAGATTCCTCTAGTTTTTGCAATTTGCTGTGCATTTCTTAATTTACTTAATGCATCGATTGTTGCTTTTACAACGTTGTGAGGGTTAGAAGAACCTTGTGATTTTGCAAGTACATTCTGTACACCTGCTAATTCCAAAACTGCTCTCATGGCTCCACCTGCAATTACACCGGTACCATCTGCTGCTGGTTTGATAAGAATCTTTCCAGCACCATACTTTCCTAATTGAGCATGAGGTATCGTCCCTTTAATCAACGGAACTCTCACTAAATTCTTTTTAGCTTCATCAACGGCTTTAGCGATTGATTCTGATACATCTCTAGCTTTTCCTAACCCGTGACCTACCATTCCGTTGCTATCACCTACTACTACTAGCGCAGCGAAACTGAATGTTCGACCCCCTTTAGTTACTTTCGCAACTCTGTTAAGGCTAACTAATTTTTCTTTTACGTCTGAAGCTTCTATTTGCTTTCCTTTGTTATTTGCCATTGCGCTATATTAGAAATTTAAACCACTTTCTCTGGCAGCATCTGCTAATGCTTTGATTCTACCATGAAATAAATATCCACCCCTATCAAAAACCACGTTTGAAATGTTAAGGCCTTTTGCTTTTTCTGCTATTGCTGTTCCTACAGCTTTGGCTTGAGCAATACCTACACCAGTTCCTTCTCCAGGAGAAGCTGAGGCTAAGGTTACGCCATTTACATCATCAATGATTTGACAATAAATGTTTTTATTACTTCTGTATACCGATAGTCTAGGTCTGTCTTGAGTACCGTTAACTTTTTTTCTAATTCGGTATTGAATTCTTTTTCTTTTACTAATTTTCATGGTATATAATTCAATTATACTATGCAGTAGTTTTACCAGCTTTTCTTCTAAGAACTTCTCCTTCAAACTTGATACCTTTCCCTTTATAAGGTTCAGATTTTCTAAGAGACTTTAATTTCGCAGCGATTTGCCCGATCAATTGTTTATCGTGGCTCGCCAATTTTACCATAGGATTTTTACCTTTTTCGGTAACAGTTTCCACTTTTACTTCATCAGGAACATAGAAATAAATAGGGTGAGAATACCCGAGTGTCAGTTCTAATAATTGTCCTGAATTTGCCGCTTTGTAACCTACACCGACAAGCTCTAAAGTTTTTTCATAACCTTCGCTCACACCAACAACCATGTTATTGATAAGAGAACGGTACAAGCCATGCAAAGACTTATGTCTTTTTTGCTCTGTAGGTCTTGAAACTGTTAACACACCATCTTCTAGTGTTAATCCTAGATCAGAATCAACTTGTTGTGTCAACTCACCCTTAGGACCTTTGACAGTCACTAAATTACTTTTGCTAATATCAAGTGTCACTCCACCTGGAATTTCTATTGGCGCCTTTCCTATTCTAGACATAATTCTCTTTTAAATAATATTAATAGACGTAACAAATTAACTCACCACCAACATTAGCTGAAACAGCTTGTTTTCCTGTCATTACACCTCTTGATGTAGAAACGATTGCAACACCGAGACCATTGATAATCCTAGGAATACTATCAGCACCTACATACTGTCTATATCCTGGTTTACTGATTCTTTGAATCTCTCTGATAGTTCCAACTTTGGTTTCTCTATCGTATTTTAATGCTATATTGATTGTACCTTGTACGCCGCTGTCATCAAATTTATACTTATGTATAAACCCTTGATCATAGAGTATTTCGGTAATAGCTTTTTTCATTTTTGAAGAAGGAATAGCAACTACTCTGTGCCCAGCTTGCTGTGCATTTCTAACTCTTGTTAGATAATCTGCTATAGGATCCGTCATTGACATATCAAATCTTTTTTCTTAGTTTACCAACTGGCTTTAGTTATTCCAGGAATTTTACCTTCGTTAGCCATTTTTCTAAATGTTACACGGTTGATTCCAAATTTTCTCATGTAACCTTTTGGTCTTCCTGTAAGTTTACATCTATTGTGCAATCTTACTGGACTTGCATTTTTAGGTAATTTGTCTAAAGCATCGTAGTCACCTTCTGCTTTTAACTTTTCTCTTAATTTAGCGTATTTTGCAACGAGTTTTACTCTTTTTGCCTCTCTTGCTATTAGTGATTTCCTTGCCATAACTAGACAGCTATATTTTGATTTTTAAATGGTAGCCCTAAATACTTAAGCAAAGCTAATGCTTCTGCATCTGTTTTGGCTGATGTCACGAAACTAATGTCTAAACCTGTAATTTTACTTACTTTATCGATATCAATTTCTGGGAAGATTATTTGCTCTGTAATACCCAATGAGTAATTTCCTCTTCCGTCAAATGCTTTATCTTTTATTCCTCTAAAATCCCTTACTCTAGGTAGAGCTACAGAAACCAATCTGTCAAGGAATTCGTACATTTTAGTACCTCTTAGTGTTACCTTAGCCCCGATAACCATTCCTTCTCTTAACTTAAAGTTGGAAATAGAAGTCTTTGCTTTTGTTGGTACAGATTTCTGACCACTTATCAAAGTGAGTTCCTCAACTGCGTTAGCGGCAATTTTTTTATCTTGGGTTGCACCACCTACACCTCTATTGAGGGTAATTTTCTTTAATTTTGGGACTTCCATAACAGAGCTGTATTTAAACTCCTCCATTAATTTGGCAACAATCTCCTCTTTATATTTTTTCTGTAAATTAGGTATGTAACTCATTACTTAATTATTTCTCCTGATTTTTTAGCAAATCTTACAGTCTTACCATCCACTTTTTTTCTTCCGATTTTTGATGGTTCACCTGTTTTCGGATCAACGATCATTATATTGGAAATATGAATAGCGGCTTCTTGTTCGTTAATTCCACCAGGGTTATCATTAGTTGGCTTGGTGTGTTTTTTTACGATATTAACACCATCGATAATTGCTCTATATTTCTTTGGAAAAACTTCTAATACTTCTCCAGTAGCTCCTTTATTTGAGCCAGAAATCACAACAACTTTGTCTCCCTTTTTGATGTGGATTTTGTTTGGGCTTTCTATTTGCTTTTTAAATGCCATTTTATTTCCTTTTTATAGTACTTCGGGAGCAAGTGAAACAATTCTCATATATTCCTTCTCTCTTAATTCTCTAGCAACAGGTCCAAAAATCCTTGTTCCTCTTGGTTCATCAGCTGGAGTAAGTAAAACAACTGCGTTGTCATCAAAGCGGATGTATGATCCATCTTTTCTTCTTACTTCTTTTTTAGTTCTTACGACTACCGCCGGCGACACTAGACCTTTTTTTACACCACCAGGTGATGCTACTTTTACAGAAACGATAATTTTATCGCCAACTGAAGCATATCTTCTTCCAGATCCACCCAATACACGGATACAAAGTGCTTCTTTGGCTCCAGAGTTGTCTGCTACTTTAAGTCTACTTTCCTGTTGTATCATTCTTAAATATGTTTACTTAGCTCTTTCTATAATTTCAACTAATTTCCAACGTTTTTTTGCACTCAATGGTCTAGATTCTTCGATTTTTACTAGATCACCTTCGTTACATTCGTTGGCGGCATCGTGTGCCATAAACTTCTTACTTTTCTTTACGAATTTACCGTAAATTGGGTGACGAAGTTTTCTTTCAATAAGAACAGTTATGGATTTATCCATTTTGTTGCTGCTAACAACGCCTATTCTTTGTTTTTTGTGTTTTTCCTTTACCTCTGACATTGAGATTATTTTCTATTTCTAATTTTAGATCTTTTCGCTACTTGGGCTTCAGTAAAGTTCGCCACTTCTCTTCTTCTAGCTTCATTTTTCAGTCTAGCGATATCTCTTCTTACAGCTCTAATGGTCATTGGATTTTCAAGACCTTTTAGCGCATGATCAAATTTCATTTTTCTGTATTGAACTACAGTTTCTGAGAGCTCGTTTTGTAACTGCTCATCTGAAAATTCTTGTAATTCTATAAATTTTTTACTTGCCATTACTCAAATAGATTATTCTTCAACGAAATCTGGTCTTACAACCGTTTTAGTTCTTACTGGCAACTTTTGTGCTGCAAGTCTCAAAGCTTCGAAAGCAACCTCTTTAGGAACACCATCCATTTCAAACATTATTCTTCCTGGCTTTATCCTAGCTACCCAATGGTCAACGGCACCTTTACCCTTACCCATCCTTACCTCAAGAGGCTTTGCAGTTATTGGTTTGTCTGGAAATATTCTAATCCAAACTTTACCCTGTCTCTGCATATATCTTGTCATAGCAATCCTTGCTGCTTCTATCTGTCTATTAGTGATAAAAGCTTCTTCCATGGATTTTAAAGCAAATGAGCCGAAGTTAATGGTACTTCCTTTATACGCAAGTCCCTTAATTCTTCCTTTCTGATGCTTTCTATATTTTGTTCTTTTCGGTTGTAACATTGTATAATTACATTAACTCTCTTGAAAAAGTGCCGCAAAAGTACGACTTTTTTATTTTAATTTCTTCTATTTCCGCCTCTGTTTCCACCTCGGCCTCCTCTATTGTTTCCGCCTCTGTTTCCACCTCGACCTCCTTTAGTCTTTTGATCCACACCTACATTAGGCGAAAGGTCTCTTTTACCAAGTACTTCTCCTTTACAAATCCATACTTTCACACCTATCAGACCATATACGGTCAATGCTTCTTGTAATGCGTAATCAATATCAGCTCTAAAAGTGTGCAATGGAGTTCTTCCGTCTTTATATTCTTCAGAACGTGCCATTTCCGCACCATTCAATCTACCACTGATTCTCACTTTTATTCCCTCAGCTCCTGCTCTCATTGTAGACTGTATAGCCATCTTGATGGCTCTTCTATAGTTTACTCTTGATTCGATTTGCTTAGCTATTGATTCTCCAACGATATTGGCATCTAATTCAGGTTTACGTATTTCTACTATATTGATCTGAATATCATTACCTGTCAGTTTTTTAAGCTCCTCGCGAATTTTATCAACTTCAGATCCACCCTTACCGATGATAATACCAGGTCTGGATGTATTTATTGTTACCGTGATTCTCTTTAGTGTTCTTTCTATAACAATTTTAGAAATTCCACCTTTTTGAATTCTGGCTAATAAATATCTTCTAATTTTCTCGTCTTCTACTACCTTTTCTCCAAAGTTCTTTCCTCCGTACCAGCTAGAATCCCAACCTCTGATGATTCCTAGCCTATTTCCAATTGGATTTGTTTTTTGACCCATGTAGATAATTAATTATTCTTGGTTATCATTAGCGGCTGTATCAGCTGCGTTATCTAAAGCCTTACCATTTTCAACAATTAAAGTAAGGTGATTTGATCTTTTTCTTATTCTATGTGCTCTTCCGTGTGGAGCAGGTCTAAATCTCTTTAGCATACCAGCTTCATCAACCAATGCAGTCTTTACATAGAGATCGTAATCTCCTGCTTCGTATGCATTATCTAATTTGTTCTCCCAATTTGCAATTGCAGATAAAAGAACTTTTTCAGCCCATTCTGACGCTTCTCTTGTTGTAAATCTTAATATATCCAAAGCTTCATTTACATTCTTTCCTCGAATATTTGCTACTACAAGTCTCATCTTTCTAGCTGAGAGCGGACAATTTTTTAATTTAGCTACTGCTTCCATTTCTTTAGTCTATTTTCTAAAGTTGTTTATTTTCTATTTCCCTGGTGACCTTTGTAAGTTCTCGTTAGAGCAAACTCACCTAATTTATGGCCTACCATATTTTCAGTTACATAAACTGGTATAAAAGATTTCCCATTATGAACAGCGATAGTTGAACCAACCATATCAGGAATAATCATTGAAGATCTTGACCATGTCTTGATTACAGACTTTTTACCACTTTCTTTAGCTGCCAAAACTTTTTTCAAAAGTTTATGACCAACATAAGGTCCTTTTTTTAACGATCTAGACATTATTATTTCTTACGTTTTGATATTATCAATTGAGTAGAATGCTTCTTATTATTACGCGTTTTCTGCCCTTTCGCCATGATTCCTGTTCTTGATCTCGGGTGACCACCTGAAGCTCTACCTTCACCACCACCCATCGGGTGATCTACAGGGTTCATCGCTACACCTCTTACTCTAGGTCTCTTTCCTATCCATCTACTTCTTCCAGCTTTTCCTAAAACTTGTTTGTTGTGGTCGCTATTAGAAGAAATTCCAATTGTACATCTGCAAACACTTAATATTTTCCTTACTTCTCCAGATGGCAATTTCACAACACAGTATTTAGCTTCTTTGCTTACCAATACTCCATAAGTACCAGCACCTCTTGCCAAAGCTGCTCCTCTCCCTGGTGTCATTTCTATCGCATGGATAGATGCTCCCAAAGGCACTTTATCAAGTCTCATTGCATTTCCGATCGTAGGTTCAACACTGTCCCCTGAGATTACTTCTGCACCAACAGCAAGTTTATCTGGGGCAAGTATATACCTCTTTTCTCCATCAGCATATTCGATTAGAGCGATGTAAGATGTTCTGTTCGGATCGTATTCTATCGTTTTTACGATACCTACTACTCCGTCCTTATCTCTTTTGAAATCGATTACTCTGTATTTTCTTTTATGTCCTCCACCACGATTTCTCATGGTCATTTTACCAGTTCTATTACGACCACCTTTTTTTGTTAAACCTTTAGTAAGGCTCTTCTCTGGCTTGTTCGTAGTTACTTCATCATAAGTATTTCCTACTCTGTGACGCGTACCTGGTGTTATTGGATTAAATTTCTTTAATGACATTACAATTGTCAGTTTAAATTTTCAAATTAAATTTCTCCGAAGAAGTCAATTTCCTCTCCATCTACTAGAGTTACAATTGCTTTTTTAAAGCTTGACACTCTACCCTTCTGAACTCCTGTCTTCGTGTTTCTCACTTTAGATTTAGAAGGCATTACTATTGTATTTATACCAGCAACATTTACTCCGTATAATTTTTCAATAGCTGATTTTATCTCAATTTTATTAGCTAATTTATTAACCACAAAACTGTATTTTCCTAAATCTTCTGTCAGAATCTCTGACTTTTCAGATATAATCGGTTTTATTAATACTTGCTTAGACATAATTACTGTTATTAAGAAGTAGCTGATTTCATTTTCTCAATTGCACTCTCCGTTAGAACTATTGTATTAGCACTTAGAATATCAAAAATATTCATTGTATCTACAGAGATTACTCCTACTTTTTGTATGTTTTTACTTGAGAGGTAAACATTTTTGTCTGGATTTCCAGAGACAAAAATTGATTTTTTACCAGCTAGTTCAAGGTTATTTAGGACGCTTTGAAAATCTTTAGTTTTGGGTGCTTCGTAGCTAAAATCTTCAATTACTTTAATTAATCCCTCACTTGCTTTAGCAGAAAGCGCTGAATATCTGGCTAACTGGTTGACTTTTTTATTTACCCCTACACTATATTTATGTGGTTTAGGTCCAAAGACTCTTCCACCACCTTTAAATAGTGGAGACTTTAAAGATCCAGCTCTTGCTGTTCCTGTACCCTTTTGTTTTTTGATTTTTTTCGTTGACTTATTAACCTCACCTTTCTCTTTAGATTTGTGGGTTCCTTGTCTTTGGGCAGCTTGATAAGATTTTACTGCTAAGTACACTGCATGGTTATTTGGCTCAACGCCGAATACGTTTTCAGGTAGCTCTACTGATCTTCCTGTTGACTGTCCTTGTGTATTTATTACATCGATTTTCATCAGGATTATTTTTCTATAATTATGAAAGAACCTTTATGTCCAGGGACAGCTCCTTTTATTAACAATAAATTTTTCTCAGCAAAAACTTTCACTACTTTAAGGTTTTTAGTTTTTACCCTTTCTCCTCCAGTACGACCTGCCATACGCATGCCTTTTACAACTTTAGAAGGTGTAGACCCAGCCCCGATAGAACCAGGAGCTCTTAATCTATTATGTTGTCCGTGTGTAGCATCACCAACACCATGAAAACCATGACGCTTAACAACACCTTGAAAACCTTTACCCTTTGAAACTCCAATTGCGTTTACTTTATCACCTTCTGCAAAAATCTCGTCTATTGCAATTGTATCTCCTGCATTTTTGTCAATTGTTGAATCTCTGAACTCAACTAACTTTCTTTTTGGAGAAGCACCACTCTTCTTAAAGTGGCCGATCATAGCCTTACTAAGTCTCTTTTCGGTACGATCGCCATAACCTATTTGCAAGGCGGCATAACCGTCTGAGTCTTCGTTTTTTACTTGAGTGACAACATTAGGAGAAGCTTCGATGATAGTACAGGCGATATTATTACCCATATCATCAAATATGCTAGTCATACCTAACTTACGTCCAATTATTCCATCCATTTCTGAACATTATTATATTGACCTCCACCAAATCATATTGATAGTGGTCTTAATTATTTTAAATTATATTATGTGAGTTTGACCTGAATATCCACACCACTCGGTAGCTCTAGCTTAGATAGAGAGTCTACAGTTTTTTGAGTAGGAGTAAAGATTTCTATCAATCTTTTGTGGGTCCTGAGCTGGAATTGCTCTCTCGACTTTTTATTTACGTGTGGTGATTTCAACACAGTAAATACTTCTCTTTCAGTCGGAAGAGGAATCGGTCCAGATATCACGGCTCCACTGTTTCTCACAGTTTTCACTATTTTCTCCGTTGATTTATCCACTAGATTGTGGTCATACGAACGAAGTTTTATTCTTATCTTTTGATTCATACCTTTAATTAGGGCTGCAAAGATACAGCTATTTTTTAATTATCCAAATTTAAACGCCAACTGCTCCATTAGATTTTGCAATTACTTCTTCTGCAACATTTTTTGGTGCGGCAGTGTAATGCGAAAATTCCATGGTACTATTGGCTCTACCTGATGTTATTGTTCTTAATTGCGTTACATAACCAAACATTTCAGAAAGAGGCACATCTGCTTTAATAGAGATTGCTCCACCAGTTCTTTGGTCTTGAGATTTAGGAAGACCACGTCTTCTGTTTAAGTCTC
Organism: Saprospiraceae bacterium; assembly: GCA_020630525.1. Classification (GTDB taxonomy): domain Bacteria; phylum Bacteroidota; class Bacteroidia; order Chitinophagales; family Saprospiraceae; genus JAHDBF01. The sequence goes on along the minus strand of JAHDBF010000012.1, from coordinate 22,745 downwards.
CAATTACAGCTCCAGTATATTCTTCTGGAGTAACAACTTCTAATTTCATGATTGGCTCAAGTAAAACAGGACCACAACTTTTAGCTGCTGCTTTGAATCCTTCTTTTGCTGCTAATTCGAAAGCTATAGGCTTAGAATCCACCGCGTGTGTCTTACCATCATACAATCTCACTTTCATACTATCAATACCGTATCCCGCTAGGACACCATTGTTCATCATAGCATTGAAACCTTTGATTACCGAAGGGAAAAATTCCTTAGGAATAGATCCTCCAAAAATATCGTTCACGAATTGCAACTTCACCTTACCATTCTTATAATCTTCCGATTCTAAAAATTCTTCATCTGCAGGACCTAGTTCGAAAGACATCTCTGCGAATAATCCAGATCCACCAGATTGTTTCTTTAAACGCTCTGTATGGTCAACCATTTTAGTAAGTGCTTCTTTGTAACTTACTTGTGGTGCTCCTTGATTACATTCTACTTTAAATTCTCTTCTTAAACGATCTAGTATAATTTCTAAGTGAAGTTCTCCCATTCCTGAAATTACAGTCTGGTTTGTATCTTCATCATATCTTACTCTAAATGTTGGATCCTCTTCTGCTAGTTTGGCCAATGCCATTCCTAACTTATCGAGATCTTTTTGAGACTTAGGCTCAACTGCTACACCAATTACAGGATCTGGGAATACCATAGATTCGAAAACAATTGGAGCATCTTCTGAAGAAAGCGTATCTCCTGTTCTTAAATCTTTAAATCCTACACCTGCTGCAATATCCCCACACTCTACCCTATCGATTGGGTTTTGCTTATTGGAGTGCATTTGGTATAACCTTGAAATTCTTTCTTTCTTTCCAGTTCTATTATTGAGTATATAAGATCCTGCATCTAAAGATCCAGAATATACTCTAAAGAATGCCAATCTACCAACGTAAGGATCAGTGGCAATCTTAAATGCTAAAGCAGAAAAAGGCTCATCAGAAGAAGGTTTTCTTGAAGTTTCTTCATCAGTTTTAGGATTCATACCTGTAATATCTCCAACATCGATTGGAGAAGGTAAGAATGCACATACTGCATCTAATACTGCCTGAACACCTTTATTTTTAAATGCAGAACCACACATCATTGGCACAAACTTATTAGCCAATACTGCTTGTCTTACTGCATTAATCATTTCTTCTTCAGTGATACTATTTGGATCTTCAAAATACTTCTCCATTAAAGCATCATCATATTCTGCGATTGCTTCTAACAATTTTTCTCTCCATTCAGAAACAGTATCTACGATATCCTCAGGAATCTCTACTTCCTCGAAAGTCATACCCATATCATCCTCATTCCAAACGATAGCCTTACCGGTAATTAGGTCAACTACTCCCTTGAAAGTTTCTTCTGCACCAATAGGAATCTGCAATGGAATCGCTTCAGAACCAAGCTTTTCTTTTACGTCTTTCACAACGCTTAAAAAATCTGCACCAGATCTATCCATTTTATTAACAAAACCGATTCTAGGTACATTATAATTATCAGCTAGTCTCCAGTTTGTTTCAGATTGTGGTTCAACACCAGAAACTGCACAAAACAAGAATACTAAACCGTCCAATACTCTTAAAGATCTATTAACCTCAACAGTAAAATCCACGTGACCAGGAGTGTCAATGATATTCATTGGATAATCTTGACCTTTCCAGTTCCAATTGGTTTTTGTAGCAGCAGAAGTAATTGTAATACCTCTTTCTTGCTCTTGCTCCATCCAATCCATGGTAGCTGCACCATCGTGAACTTCTCCAATCTTGTGACTCATTCCTGTGTAATATAATACACGTTCCGTAGTCGTAGTTTTTCCAGCATCAATGTGTGCTGCAATACCTATATTTCTATAAAATGTTAAATCTCTAGCCATGATCTAAAATACTGTTAGGTCTAAAATATTTTTATTTTTATTAAGCTCTAAAGTGAGCGAACGCTCTATTGGCATCTGCCATTCTGTGCGTATCTTCTTTTTTCTTCACTGCTGCACCTTCTCCTTTGCTTGCAGCTATAATTTCCGCAGCTAATTTTTCTGCCATTCCTCTACCTCCACGGGTTCTTGCATACTTAAGCATCCACTTCATACCGATAGAAGTTTTTCTTGCAGCTCTGATTTCTGTAGGAATTTGGAATGTAGCTCCCCCGACTCTTTTACTTCTTACTTCAACAGCAGGCATTATGTTTTGTAATGCTTGCTTCCAAACGTCATGTGGGTTTTCTCCAGATTTTTCACCAACTATATCTAATGCAGAATAAAATATCTGAAAAGAAGTAGTTTTCTTCCCACTATACATTAAATGATTTACAAATTGAGTCACCATTGGGTCACCAAATCTTGGATCTGGTGCTAGAATTCTCTTTTTAGGCTTTCTTTTACGCATGTGCTTTTAATTTAAATACTACCAGATTATTTTTTAGGTCTCTTCGTTCCATATTGAGATCTTGACTGTAGTCTACCTTCAACTCCAGCTGTATCAAGCGCTCCCCTTACGATTGTATAACGTACACCAGGTAAATCTTTTACTCTTCCTCCTCTAATCAACACAATAGAGTGTTCCTGCAAGTTATGCCCTTCTCCAGGGATGTATGCGATCACTTCAATTCCATTTGTCAATCTAACTTTAGCAACTTTTCTCAATGCAGAGTTAGGCTTCTTAGGTGTAGTTGTATATACTCTAGTACAAACACCCCTCTTCTGAGGCGACCCTTCCAATGCTCTTGATTTACTTTTTGTAACGATCTTTTTACGACCTTTCCTAACCAACTGATTTATAGTAGGCATATGGTAATTTTTATAATACAATTAATACCTTCCGAAAAAGGAAATGCAAAAGTAAGACTTATTTCCATTTAAGCAAAGGGTAAAATTACATTTGCACGATAATTTTAATATCAATTGCAATTGTTACGTAAAATTTTGTTGTTTTGACGTTTACCGAATTTAAATTTTGCTTTCTAGTGCTATATACATCGTATAAATACAAAATTACATGTGAATATCAATCATTAAATATATTGACTTAACTAACTAAAAATCAGATAGTTAAATATTATACATACCTATATTTATATACATAAAATTAATCTTAATGTTTTGGACATTTAAAATCAATAATTTATACATCTAATTAAATACATATATTTGTTTTCTTAATTTTCATGAATTGATGTTGGTAAATCAATATACTTTACATTAAATTTAATTGTATATGAACTCAAAATCCACTTTAGTTATAGGTGCATCTTTGAATCCGCAAAGGTACGCTCATAAAGCAATGATTTTATTGCAGAAAAAGAATCACCCAGTCTTGGCTGTCGGATTAAGAGAAGGAGAAGTAAATGGAATCTTAATTCGAAAAGGTGAACCACAATTTGAAGGCATAGATACAATTACTGTATATGTTGGTGAGAAAAATCTTGGAACTGGATTGGATTATATATTGGGCTTGAAGCCAAAACGTATCATTCTAAATCCTGGAGCTGAAAATGCCAAATTATCTATGCTTGCTAGAAATGAAGGCATTGAAGTTTTACATGCTTGTACACTTGTTATGCTCAACACAGGACAATATTGATCTCTACTTATTTAGTCCCCTACGGCGTAACTCTCCAACAATTAGCCTTAATTCTCTAGACATATCTCCAGCAACGGATGCGTTTTCTTTGGCTCTTCTAATAAGGTATGGGATTACTTCTTTTACAGGACCATAAGGCATGTATTTGGCAACATTATATCCTGCATTTGCTAGATTAAAGGTGATGTTATCACTCATCCCATATAATTGGCAGAAATTCAGATGAGGATGTTTTTTATCAATGTTATTTTCTTCAATAAGTTTTGCTTGATATAGATTGCTTTCTAAATTATGAGATGCGCAACATGACCCTATGATTTTATAGTTGTCAACACAAAATTTGACACTATCATTAAAAGCTTTGTCTGTGTTTTCTTTAGAATCGTGAATTGGGTTTTCAATTCCTAAATCCTTAGCATTTGCGGCCTCTTTATCCATGTATGCTCCACGGACCAATTTTGCTCCAAGCATATATCCTCTAGATTCTGCCTTTTCGTGGCTTTGTTGGAGAAAGTCATATTTGTCCTTTCTATATAGTTGAAAAGTATTCCAGACGATCACTTTTTCCTTGTTATACTGCTCCATCATTTCATCGACCAATCGATCAATTGCAATTTGAATCCAACTTTCCTCTGCATCTACGAAAATGGAGACCTTAAGGTCTGAAGCAGTTTTACAAATGGCATCGAGCCGATCATAAAACTTGGAATAATCATGTAAATCTGATTCAGATAATTCTTCTCCTTTATTTAAAGATTCTAGAATTTCATTTCTTACCAATCCGGTCAACTTTGTACTTACGGCAGGTACAGAGTTATTGGATGCGGCAAGTTGAATTGCCTTAATGGTTTCTTCTTTTACTAAATCCAATTCACTCTCGTCAGATTTTCCTTCGGCACCATAATCTAGGATTGTTAAGCTATTATTTTTGTAGAGAAAATCTATAGTTTTTTGGCAATCGAGTAAATTTTCTCCTCCGACAAATTGACTAAATATTGTTCTTTTAAAAATTGGAACAGCAAGCGGAAGGTTAAATTTCATTGCTGTTAATCCCAAGGAAGTACCTAAATTAACCAATGTACTATTGTTCATCAGTCTAAATAAATTCGCAATATGCCTTAATTCCTTATTGGACTTGCTTGCATAGGCTATTTCGGTATTATCAAAATCTAAAAAACCCTTTTCGGGCTTGCCAGTTTTCATTTTGTTATTGTTTATTCCAGATATTCCAAGCTTTTTCTGCTTGATTAACTAACATAGGTAGACCATTTAGAATATGAGCTCCTTTTTCCTCTCCTTTAGTCAAAAATAATGTTTTTTCAGGATTATATATCAGATCTAATAAATAATGATTTGACGAAAGATATTGGTAAGGAATATTGGGACAATGATTGATATTGGGACTCATTCCTAGCGGTGTAGTATTCACAATTAAATTATGTGTTTTTATTACTGATTCATCAATTTCTTCGTAGGTCAAAAAATCTGAATTTCTTGATACCAGAGTATAAGCTATTCCTAAATCTTTAAAAACATATTGCACTGCTTTAGAGGCGCCACCAGTTCCTAAAATTAATGCTTGATAATCTTCAATAAGTATAAATTCTTGAAGACTTTTTTTAAACCCGAATGCGTCAGTATTAAAACCTATCTTTTTATGATTTTCAATTAATACTGTATTCACTGCTCCGATTTCTTTAGCTTCTTGACTTAATTCATCCAAATATGGAATAATTGCTTCTTTATAAGGAATTGTAACATTGATTCCTTGAATATTTTCTAAGCTAAAAATGCTTTCTACTTCATTTATGTCTTTTAATTCAAATGCATCATATTGTGCATCAAGAATATTTTCATTATTAAACTTTTCAGCAAAATAACCTGCAGAAAAGCTATGAGAAAGTGGAAATCCTATTAAGCCAAATCGTCTTTTATCCATTACTTTCCCTTTCCTTGAATGAGTACCAATATTGTATAGAATAAAATTTTAACATCCAATCCGAGCGACATATTCTCAATATATATGATGTCATATTTTAGTCGTTGGAGCATCTGGGAAAGATTAGAAGCATAACCATATTTTACTTGCCCCCAAGAAGTAATTCCAGGCCTTACTTTTAAAAGGTGCTTATAATGCGGAGCTTCTGCGGTAATCTGGTCTATATAAAATTGTCTTTCTGGTCTAGGTCCGACTAGAGACATTTCCCCTTTAATGACATTTACAAATTGTGGCAATTCGTCCAATCTCCATTTCCTCATTGTTTTACCCCAATTGGTGATTCTAGGATCATCTTCAAATGACAATTGCGGACCATTCATTTCCGCATTGACATTCATTGATCTAAATTTATAGATATAAAATGGCTTGAAGTTTTTACCAACTCTTTCTTGTAAATATAATATTGGACCAGGAGAGGATAAACGAACCCTAATTGCTATGTATAGATATAATGGAGAAAATATTAACAAGAACAATGCACTTAAGGTAATATCAATTATTCTTTTTAATAAAATTTCCCATCGAGGCATTATCTCTTGATCAATCTCGATTAATATAGCGCCATAGACATGATTTAACTTGACGCTACCGACCATAATATCATACATATCAGGAATAATTTTCACCAATAAGCGATCAGAATAATCATAGATTACATCCAAAATCTCTTTGAGTTTGTTATGCTCAGAAGTCTCAATAGCAATAATTATTTCTTCTATATTATAGTCTTCAATGATTTGACTCAGTGCTGCTAATTTTCCAAGTAAAGGAATTTTAGCCTGCAAATGATTGGTTGATTTTCCATTGCTGTCAATAAATCCAATAAAGTTATGGCCTTTACCGTAAGGCTTATTTATAAGCTCATCATACAATTCTACTGCGCTTATATCGCCGCCGATAATCAAGGTATTATATTGTACTTTACCTTGTTTTAATCTTCTACTTGACACTGTTAAAAAAGTCATTCTAGCAAATGCTGTCAAAAGAAAATGAATAAGGAATAACCTTAATAATGCTGATAATACTGTACTATATTGTAAGGAGGAGTCGTCAATTAAAACAGAAAAATATAGAAACAGAGATCCAAAAAAACTGATAACAAATGTCCTTACTAATGTTGCCCAACGAGAATATCTGTATATGTCAGAATATTTATCAAATATGGAATAAAGGATTAACCAACCCATCGGAATTAATACTAATCCGTGATACAACTTTTCATCACTAATTGCCTCTACGAATGTCTGATTTGGATCTTCAATGAATTTTCTGGAAACAAAAAATATGAACCACGAAAGACATGATGTCAACCAATCTAAGAATCGGTAAATAAAAATTTCTGCTTTTCGTTGGCCTCCAGACATCTAAAAATGCAACACTTTTAGATTATCAATAAATACATTTCCTGAATCTAATGTCGTAGTATCTAAGACAGACCTAAAAACAACCCTATAACCTTCCAACTGAGAACTTGCAATCAAATCCGTAAGGTCAACATATATTTTATTCCAATCTTCTCTTTCTGTAATGGTGATATAGTAAGCAGTGGCATTAGAACCAGCAAAATAACCGATCAAACCAATGTCAAAAGGAATATCATTTTTATAATCTAATTCCAAATAAACTGGAGTCGAATTTTGAGGCCAACTATCATAGATAATGTCAGTAGCCACTTCGATACTTGGAATAGAATCTGTAAGATTGTAATATCCAGAATACAGACCATCCTTTGCATCGGTCGTTACTTTTTGCATGAATGATTGCGCGTTTTCATCAGCATCAAAATTCATTTGGTGATTTTGCTCAAAACCCTCTATAAATGAAAATATCGCATTGTCTCGGTATTTAAATTCTAAAGTTTTATTTACAACACCAGATGGTTGGTATAAAATTGTTTCTGTTATATTTTCTAGAAATGGATACACTGCTAAGTCTGAGCTAACACCATTTTTTCTTATGGCGGCCTGATATATAATTTCTATTTCTTGGTTCTCACTTAAGATTGCGGTATTGGTTGGTATCTCGTGAACTCCAGTTGACTGTCCCTCCTCAATGATCCAAACATCTTTAATGTTGTGACTGCTAGAACCTTGATTTTGATTTGTAGAGACAGAAACATCTGATACTTCTATAAACATTGCTTCTGTATCAAAATTGTCAACCAATCCACAACCAGTATAGATTATGCTTAGCATTAAAAAAGCTATAAAATAAATATTTTGCCTCATTGATTTTGTACTAGTTTTTCAATATTTTGAGCTAAGTCCATTACTTTGTATGCATGATTTAGGTCGACTTTTACTTTATCACCATTTACAATAGAATTATAAAATTCCTGCTGTTCTTCTACAATTGCGTTATGTTCTTGGTTTTCGTTGATTTCAATGTTGAGGTATTTAGTACCATTTTTTGTTTCAAGAGACATTCCATTTTCTGGGTTGTCACTTAATTTGACAATTTGATTTTTCTTTTCTAAAAAATCTATCGAGATATAAGCATCATCTTGAAAAATTCTAAATTTCCGCATCGCATTAAGACTCAATCTACTCGCAGTAATATTAGCAACGCTACCATTTTCAAATTCGATACGTGCATTGCAAATATCTGATGTCTCAGAAATGACTTGAACTCCATTAGCTCTAATTTCTTTGATATTACTATTTACTAAAGCAAGTAAGATATCTAAATCGTGAATCATTAAATCTAAAACAACTGAAACGTCATTTCCTCGGGGATTAAAGTTTGCCAATCTATGACATTCTATAAATCTTGGATTTTGAATCTTAGCCTTACTGCTTTTAAATGCAGGATTGAAACGCTCTACATGACCTACTTGAATTACTAAATCAGGAAATTTGGATTGTAATTTAACCAAATCAAAAGCCTCTTCCAATGTAGAAGTAACAGGTTTTTCAATAAATGTATGAACTCCGCGATTAATGGCTTTTTGCGCTAAGTTGAAATGACTTTTTGTATCTGCTACAATCAATATAGCGTCAACTTTTTCGAGAAGTGCTTCATAATCTGAGTAAAATGTCGTGTTGTGATTGTTAGCTACAGCAATGCCTTTTTCACTATCAATGTCATTGATACCGATCAGATTGAAAGGGGTTTGACTCAGGCAATTAATATGTATGTTCCCCAAATGTCCAGTTCCTACTACACCTATTCTCAATATTGGTTTTTTCAAAAGTTTGGTTCGATTACTTATAATACATCAGAATGCACCCAAATATTGTAATGAGTACAACTAAAATTGAAGCTATTTTTACTGATTTGCGAATGTTCGATGCAAAAGCATTGATTTCTGTTGCAAATGTAGGATTTTTAGCGAGGACTTCTGTTTCCATTTTCTTTTTATCGAAAATCCACTTTGCATCAAACTGTACACGGTTTTGGACTAAAATCTTATAGTATTTTAATACCTTGACTCTGAAAAAAATATTTAAGAACAATAAAGCAATGAAAATTGCTATGATAATTATCATGAAGACCTGCATACTTTGAATCGAAATTAAATTTTTAGACTATGAAAGTAATTACTTCTTTGCGAATATTCACTTTAATTGGCTTAATGATAAGTCAATGGAATGGATTTACTCAATCAAACTTGCTGGATGAAGTAGACTTAAGCTATTATCTTCCAGAAACTGAATACGATGAAAACATTCCTAGTCCAAAGGAATTTTTGGGTTATGAAATCGGAGAATGGTATGTAAATCATGATAGGCAATTGGCTTATATGGAATTGTTGGCAGAATTATCAGATCGAGTTACAATCACTAAATATGCAGAAACTTATGAACGAAGGCAGCTTGCATATCTCACGATTACATCAGAAAAAAACCAAGGTCGAATAGATGAAATATTGGAAAATCACAAAAAATTATCCGATCCATATTCTAATGAAAAGGTCGATGTTACCAATATGCCTCTAGTACTTTATCAAGGATATAGTATTCATGGAGATGAAGCTTCTGGCGGAAATGCAGCGTTATTGGTTGCTTATTATCTCGCCGCAGGAAAATCTGAGCAGGTAAAAAAAACGCTTGACAATCTAGTGATCCTTTTCGACCCATGTTATAATCCTGATGGTTTTCAACGTTATGCAAGTTGGGTAAACAGCACTAGAGACATGATGTTTGTAACTGATCCAAATGACATAAATCACAATGAACCTTGGCCTACAGGTAGAACAAATCATTATTGGTTTGATCTAAATCGAGATTGGTTATTGCTTACTCATCCTGAATCTCAAGGAAGGATTGATGTTTTTCAAAAATGGAATCCCAATGTATTAACAGACCATCATGAAATGGGTAAAAACAGTACATTCTTTTTTCAACCTGGAGTTCCATCAAGAACAAATCCATTGACTCCACAAATCAATCAAGACATAACAGAAGGCATCGCTGATTATCATGGTCAGCATCTTGATTCTATAGGAGCAGCATATTTTAGTAAAGAGCGGTTTGATGATTTTTATTATGGCAAAGGATCAACGTATCCAGATGGTCAAGGGTGCATCGGAATATTGTTTGAGCAAGCTACCTCTGAAGGAATATTACAAGAGACTGACAATGGACTATTGAGTTGGCCATTTAGTATTAGGAACCAAGTGGTTACTTCTCTATCTACGCACAAAGCTTGTGTAGAAATGCGTGATAGTATTTTACTTTACCAACATGATTTTTATAAAGAGAGACTGGCAAAATCTAAAAAGAAAGATAGATATGGTTACATCATAAACATCCCAGATTTATGGAAGCGAGAGAGATTTAAAAATATTGTGGAATCACACAAGATTATCATTTCTCAGAATACTGAAAATATTGAAGTTGATGGCAAAAAATTTCCAGCTAAATCCAGCTTAATCATCGGCTCTGACCAAAGACAAACTACATTAATCGAATCAATATTCGAAGAAAGAACCAGCTTTACAGATAGTATCTTTTATGATGTTTCTACATGGAATTTTCCTCATGCATTTAATGCTGACTTTGCAGAGATCCCTAGAAACGTTTCATTAAATTTAGGCGAATCTATTGTTGCTCCGAAAACCAATAGATTTAACAAGGAGGCTTATCATTGTGTAATTCCTTGGTCAAATTACATGGCACCTTCATTGGCATATCAACTGACAAATAATGGTATTTTGGTTGAGCGTGCCACTAAAGATATTGCAGATGATTACTTAAATATTAATGCTGGTGATCTAATATTGGACTTGCCAAAAATGGAAAGTAGTAACAGCGCATTATTAAGAAAATTAATTAAAGAAAACGACATTGAAGCAAAGTATATTAACAAATCTATTCAAGAATTAAAATCAAATCACATTGATACGATCCAACAAATTTCTCTCGCGCTAATCACTGGAGAAGGCACCAATGCCTATGAGGTTGGAGACAATTATTTTCAGTTAGATTACAGATGGAAAATCCCTGTTACAAAATTTGACATAAACCAATTGGGTAGATCAAATCTTGATCGTTACACGCATATTATTTTTGCCGATGGACGGTATTCATTCGACGAAGTCGTAAACAACAAATTAAATGAATGGATAGAAAAAGGAGGCACCCTAATCTTGATGAGAAGAGCTATTCAAATTGCAGAAAATGCTAATTGGATAAGCTTAGAAAACAAATCAGACAATGATCCAAAATCTTTAAAAGACTCTGGTGGACAAGTGATCGGTGGTGCCATATTCAATACAAAAATTGACCTTAACGATCCATTGATGTTTGGATATAAATCGGATAATCTGCCCATTTTCAAAAAAGGTACACAGTGGTATCAAACGCCATTGAGTCCTGCTATAAAAACAGTTGGAAGTTATACTGAAAATCCATTGTTGTGTGGTTATGCTTCTATACATAATAAAGAGAAAAGCAGTAATAGTACCTCTGTAATGCGCATGTCTAAGGGAGAAGGAAATCTTATAATGTTGGTAGACAATCCAAATTTTAGAGGCTTTTGGTATGGTGGATCTACATTATTTGCTAACTGCATTTTCTTTAAATAGTACTAATACCATTTAAAGCATTAATTGCCCGACTGGATAACATAATAACTTTAATTTGTATAAGATTTTTATAAAGCTTTTTAAAATTTGCAAAACGATATTTCAAAACTGCTTGGCATTGAGATATCATTTATATTTGCAACAAATTTAAATTAAAATGAAGTATATAGGTTTTTTGATTGTGGCAGCAGGATTGGTGTTTTTTCTTGTTAAAAACAAAAATTCTGAAACAGAAATGACTGATTCTAAACCTAAAGTAGAACAGGCATCCACAAAACCAGCTTTTGTTCAAAATGTACCTTTGAAAAGCAAAACGATTAAGAAGTCTGCTCAAAAAACTGATTTAGTTCTTGACTACCCTTTTGATGTAAATCTGAGAGATGCTGACGGCAATGTGGTTAATACTTCTGAGATTTTAAAAAAAGGTAGAACCACCGTTTTATTGTTTTGGTTAACAACGTGTCCGCCTTGTAAAGTTAAATTCCAAACATTGGAGAAGAAATATGCCGAATGGCAAAAGGAAGCGGATTTTGATGTAGTAGCCATCTCCGTAGATTTTCCTAAAAATGGAGAAAGGTTTTCTCAAATGGTAAAAGAAAAAGATTGGCCTTGGCCGACTTATTGGGACTATGAAAGAAACTTTAGAAACATCATGCCATCAAAGCTGAATGGTCTTCCTCAAGAATTTGTATTTGATAAAAATGGAAAACAAGTATATTACAAAAAAGGATTCAGGCCTGGATATGAAGAAGAATTGCTAAAGCAAATTAAAAAGTATGCGAAATAGGATAAATTTTCTCAATAATTTTCTCAATAATTAAAACTAGAATGGGCGATTAAGCAGGAATATTACAAAACAAAACTGGCAATCGGCTTGGAGTAAGAATATAATTTTAAATTTTAGGCACACACAACCAACATTCAGTATTTTATTCTGAATTCTCATCATTTATTGACTCAAATGTTAAATTATTCCATCTTTTGAGTAGTTTAATTTTGGCATTCATCTTATCTATAAAACATTTACTATGGATGCTTCAATGAAATTTTTATTAATCAAGGAATTAGAAATTTTTTCGACGTTAAATCACAACCAAATCTCTGAGCTTTCTACAAGGTGTACGATCCAGTCAATAAAAAAAGATGAAGTTATATACAGAAATGGAGATGAGATAGCAAATGTATATGTAGTCCAAAAAGGCAGTATTAAACTAGGTTCTAATATCGACTCTAGCCGATCTATCATAAAGCAACTTGCACATGACGGAGAATTATTCGGAGAAAATATTCTTGGGAAAGAAAATCAAAGAAAAGATTTTGCACAAGCATTGTCAGATTCTCAAGTGATTACTATTCCAAAATTGACATTTGAAGATTTATTATTAAAGAATTCTGAATTTAGTGCGAGTATTGTTTCCCAAGTATTAAACAGGCTTGCAGAATTGGAGCAGCGAATTTCTGATTTTGTGTACAAGAAAGCGCAAAAACGTATCGAGGGATTCTTAAAGAAATTGGCATTTAAGAAAGGTATTAAAATTGGTTTTGATGAAATTCTGGTAAAGCATAGCTTATCACATTCAGATATTGCATTCTTAACTGATACAAGTCGACAAACAGTTTCTCGTGTTTTAGGTGAGTTAAAAAGAGCAGATATTATTCATTTCTCGACAAGAAAACCCAATAAAATATTGATCAGAAATATTGGTAAATTGGCTTAAAATTCTACTTTTAATTTATTAATACAAATTCCACATAAAACGTAGAAAAACCGCTAACTCATCGTTAGAAACACCCTCAAAAGATAATGTTATGGCTGTGTTTTCTGCCCCGATTTATCAATATTTATGCTAACACCTTGTGGGATATTAATAACTGTAATTTGGGTAATATTATTCAGAGTCAGAAATATTCCAGTCTTGGATTACACCGTCTGCATACTGCATTAATGTAGTGTAGCTAGGTCCACCATCGATGCGACCAAGTACTCTTCCTTTATGATCTAAAAATAAAAGGGTTGGAATTTCATTTACATTATAAAGTAAGCGCATATTAGCACCGTTAACTTCATCAGCTTTGACTTTATAATTTACAAAAGACTGATTAAATATATTTGCAGCTTGATCTAAGTTATAAATTTCTTCGCTCATCACTTTACATGGTAGACACCAATCCGTAAAGAATTGCACATAAAGTGGCTTCTGTAATTCAGTGGCATAATCAATGGCAGCTGTTAAATCAGGTGCTTTGAGAAATTCAACTTTACCGTCAAGATAAAAAGTTTCTGATATTTCTGAGGAAACAATTTCCTGTTTAGGTTTACATTGGTAGAAAACAAATACAATGCAAACCAAGAGCACCAATAATTTATTTTGAGACAATCTTGTCATAGTGTCTATTTCGGATTTTGAGCATTTTAGCATTCAATACACTAATTTGATAACCCAATTTTCCTTCCAAAAATCCTAAATTGAGTATATAAGACTTTAAAAACCGGAAACTTGGACCTAAATAACGTTTTAAAAAGCCTAAATTGTATCCTTCCCTGGCCCATTGTTCTGCAGTAAGCTTAGCATAATTTTCTAGTTTTTGCAAATGCTCTGCTTTATCAGCATATGAATAGTGCATAATATGACCATCTAAGAAAACATGTGTTTTGTCATGTAAAGGTTCTAGTGATTCATGGACAAGTCTATCGTTCCATTTTACCTCTTGTTTATTAAAAATCCTAGGATGGTGTTTGGGTTTAAACTCTGAATAAGTAATCCACTTTCCGCAGTAATTTTGTTTGGTAGAGATATGGTAAATGTGGCGGTCTTTAAAAGTAATTTTTAGAATATTAGCAATTAATTCTTCGGACAATAACTCATCCGCATCAACAGATATAATCCAATCATTTTGAGTCAATCGGTGACCAAGATTTTTAGTTTTTCCATATCCTAACCAATCTACATCGTGAACAATGGCCCCTAAATTTTCCGCAATTTCTCGAGTATTATCTGTACTTCCAGAATCTAGAACTATAATATCATCGCTGATACTTTTTAAAGCAGAAATTGTTTTCCCAATGTTTACTGCTTCATTTTTGGCAATTATTACTCCACTAAGTTTATTATTCATTTTTACTGAATTCTGAAATCATCATATGACAAGTGTAAGAATAAAAATTAAGCTCTCACTTTAAAGTTTTAAAAATTTTAGGAAAAACTTAATTAGCTATATGTAGCATAATACGCTATATAGCGTTAGTTTTGTATCAATCATTTCCTATCGATAATCTTTCGAACATTTTAAACAAACAATAATTTTTATACAATGAAGAAGTTAATCATACTCTTAATCTTAGGACTTACCATTCCAATGGCTCAGTCTAATGCACAATCAAGTGTTCAAACTGAAAAAGAAGCAGCTAAAGCAGCAAAAAAAGAAGCTAAAAAATTAGCTAAAGCAGCTAAGCAAGAAAAAAAGGCAGCAAAAAAAGCGGCTAAAGAGGCGAAGAAAGCAAAAAAAGAGGCGAAAAAAATTGCAAAACAAGCCAATGACAAGGCTAAAAGCGTAAAGAAAGCCAATAAAGAAGCCGACAAATTAGACAAAGCTATTATGAAGTCTGAAGCGGGAGTCTCTGAAGAACAAAAAGCTAAAATGGAAGCTGCTAAAATGGAACGAGAAAAGGCTGCTGCAGAAGCAAAAATGGAAAAAGAAAAGGCTAAAGCAATAGCAAAAGAAGAGAAAAAAGCGCTTGATGAGGCAAAAAAAGAAGTAAAATCAATGAAGGAAATGGAAAAATCTTCAAAGAAAGAGCTTAAAGAAACCAAAGAAGATCTCAAAGAAATAAAAGATATAGAAAAAGCAGAAAAAGAAGTTGCAAAGAAAAAAGCTGAAGCAGAAAAGGAAGCGGAAAAAATGAAGAAAGAAGCAGAGAAAGCAAAAGCTGAGGCCCAAAAAGAAGCTGCTAAACTTGAAAGAGAAACTGCAAAACAAAAAACCGAAGCAAAGAAAGAAGTGGAAAAAATGCAAAAAGAAGCAGAAAAAATGCAAAAAGAAAAATCAGTAGAAATCAATGAATCCGCTACCGAAAAAACCACAAAATCCATGTCAGCAACTCAAACTAAAAGCAAAAAAGGAGAAGCTACAATGCAAAGTGATGTAAAAGCACCAGAAGCAAAAAAAGTATATGAGGATGCAAAAGAATCATACCTAGAAACTCAAGCAAAAGCAAAATTAAGTCCAACGAAAGAAAATTTAAATGCACTAAATGTGGCAAAAAACACATTAATGAAAGCAGCAGAAATGCTTAAATCACTTAATATAGATGTCATGAACGAAGTGACAAAACTTATAGGTAAACCAGGTGGAATGTAAAAGTCATTTCATCAATATAAAAAATCCCAAGGGCAAAACTCTTGGGATTTTTTTATTACCGATATAATAATTTAGCATGAATATGCATTCTTAAAAGGTGAACGCGGAAAAAACGAAACAAACCATAAAAAAAT
The DNA here is from genome assembly GCA_020630525.1 of Saprospiraceae bacterium. GTDB lineage: Bacteria > Bacteroidota > Bacteroidia > Chitinophagales > Saprospiraceae > JAHDBF01. The sequence continues at coordinate 6,620 of JAHDBF010000012.1, read as the reverse complement.
ATTTTGACTTTATAGCAAAACATAAATTCAAAATTGCAAGCATAGTTATTGCAGTATCTTTCGTCAGTGTTTTTGCTTTATATTTTCTCGTAAAATTTGAGATAATTATTGACTTACCATCTGATGAAGAATTGATAAAAATAAATAATCCGCAATCGTCAGAACTGTATGCCAACAATGGAAAATTACTGGCAAAGTATTATCTAGAAAATAGAAAAAATCTCAAATACGAAGAACTAGGAGAACACTTTCCTAGACTGTTGGTATGTGCAGAAGACAAAAGATTTTATACTCATAATGGTATCGACTACAGAAGTTTAGCAAGAGTTTTTATTAAAACCATTTTGCTACAAAATAAATCTAGTGGTGGCGGAAGTACCATCACTCAGCAGTTGGTAAAAAATGTTTTTAAGAGAGAAAATTTTGGTTTACTATCTATCCCTGTAAATAAGTTCAAAGAACACATACTAGCAAAGCGTCTTGAAAAAATCTATTCTAAAAAAGAGATTATTACCTTATATTCCAATACTGTTTCATTCGGAGAAAAAGCCTTTGGATTATCGACAGCGTCTCACAGGTTTTTCAATAAACAACCAAAAGACTTGTCTATCTCTGAAGCCGCAACTCTAGTAGGAATATTAAAAGCACCAAGCTATTACAGTCCAAGGATTCACCCACAGAGAGCAACTCAACGAAGAAACTTAGTACTATCTCTTGCATCAGAAAACAGCATTTACAAAGGCGTTAACCTAACAAATCAAAAATTAGATAGCTTAGCTCTTGACTATCAAAACCCTTCTCAAGAAAACGAAACAGCCCGATATTTTAAAGCACAAATAAAAAGAGAATTTAATCGTTGGTGCCTAGAAAACAAGAAAAGCGACAATAGTGAATATCATCTGTATAAAGATGGATTACGGATCTATACTACCCTTGATTTGGACATGCAAATCACAGCCGAAAAAATCATGGCTTCTCATATGAGCCAACTTCAAAAAAACTTTATTAAAGCTTGGGAAGGAGGAAAGCTATTTGGGAAAAACACAAAAATAATCGATGACTGGATTAAGAAAGATCCTCTCTACAAAAATCTCAAATCTGCAGGAAAAACAAATAAAGAAATATTAACCAGATTCACAACTCCAGAACAAAAATTAGTTTGGGATTGGGAAGGAGACAAAGAAATCCGTGGAACAAAAATAGATTCTATAAAACACTACCTTAGCTTGCTACATAGTGGAATTCTCGGGTTAGAAACAAGAACTGGTGCAATAAAAGTTTGGGTAGGTGGAAATGATTTTAGCAAATTTCAACTTGACAATATCATTTCTGCACGACAAGTCGGATCAACATTTAAACCTATCGTATACCTTACTGCGTTAGAGCAAAATATCAATGCTTGTGATTACTTTAAAAACGAACTCAGAACATACACTGATTACGATGATTGGACTCCTAAAAATGCAAATGATGAATATGGTGGCGAAGTAACTTTATTTCATGCATTAATGAATTCCATGAATACTGTTTCTGTCCAAGTACTTTTCCGTGCTGGCATTAAAAATATTGTAAAAAATGCAAAAAAATTAGGTATAGTAAGTCAACTTTCTGAAGTACCTTCTATGGTACTTGGCACTTCAGATATTTCTCTTTTTGAAATGGTTCAGGCGTATGCTGTACTGGGCAATCATGGCGTAAGAAATGAGCCTTACGGAATCACAAGAATTGAATCCGCAGAGGGAGACACATTGTATATTAGAAATGAATTTCAATCAGACACTACTGATCTTAGCATTGACAATATTCAAATAATCAATAGTATATTAAGAGATGCTTCCGTCTCTGGAACAGGAAAAAAACTACATAACAATTATAATATTCCGTTTGAAATTTCAGGAAAAACTGGCACTACTCAAAATCAATCTGATGGTTGGTATATTGCCTATAATGCTGATTTAACGATTGGTTCTTGGGTAGGCACTGAAGATAGACGCATACACTTCCGTTACTTAGGTTCGGGCGCAGGAAGCAGCACTGCTTTACCAATGGTTGCTCAACTTTTTGAATATGCCGCAAAAAATAATCTCCTTTCAGATAATGAAGATTTTGCTCCCTACATTTTTGACAATTGTGAACCAATCATAGGATTGCCCCAAGATTCAATTTTTGATGATGAAGAATTAATAGAAATCATTCAAAAATCAAAAAAACGTAGAAATGAATTTTCAAAACCTAGAAAAAGAAATGATAAGCATGAAGATTTCAATGATGACGATAAACTAATTATAGACATCATCGAAGGCATTAAAAAATGGAATTCTAAAAGGAAAAAGAAGCGCAAAAATCGAAGAAAAAACAACTAGTTCTTTAATCGACCATAAGCTATAAATTCTGGATTTCTTAAGATTTCTTTGTTATAAAGTAATGGGCTATTGTCATCTGCTCTAACAACTTTTCCCCCGGCCTCTTCTAATATAATTTGTGCTGCTCCAGTATCCCACTCCATAGTTGGTGCAAGTCTTGGATATACATCAGCTTTACCCTCTGCTAAGATTAAAAATTTCAGAGAACTGCCAGTAGAGACGATTCGCGGTTCATTTAATTCTGCTAAAAAACTTGATGTTGCTTCATTAAGGTGAGAACGAGAACATACTACACCTAGGTCTTTATCACGCATACTGTATGTGTTCACTTCTAATTTAGTTTTTACACCATCACGCTGTACGTATGCGCCATTGCCTTTCACTGCCCAAAATAGATCTCCCGATACGGGAACATATACTACTCCTGCTACAGTTTCTTTGTTATGAATTAAGGCGATATTAACCGTAAACTCACCATTCCTTTTTATAAACTCCTTTGTGCCGTCTAAAGGATCGACAAGCCAAAAGAAATCAAAATCTTTTCTATCTACATAGTCTATTCCTTTGTTTTCTTCTGATAAGATCGGATATACTGTTGATAGTTTTTCCAAGCCAGCACAGATTACATCATTTGCCGCATTATCTGCTTTTGTCAAAGGAGAATCATCCGATTTAGATTCGATACCAAAATCTGCTTCATTTTCATAGACATCTAAGATTACTTTTCCAGCATCTATGGAAATATCTTTTACAGCTTCTATTAATTCGAGTATATGTGCGCTATCCATTATGTATATTTTGGCACAAATGTAATTGATTGGATAAAATTTACGTCAGAATGATGAAATTTTATCCAATCAA
>JAHDBF010000012.1:0-3296 GCA_020630525.1 Saprospiraceae bacterium | reverse complement strand
AATCAAAATTATTTTCTTCTATGATCTTTTCTACCTTGCTTAATTCTACGTAACAATTCTTCTTTAAATTCTTCTTCCGCGCGATACAATCTTGCCAATTGTTTATTGCTAATTACTTCACTAAACTTCTCATTATACGCTCTTTTGACATTCAGCATTTGCTGTTCCATTTCAAATCTCTGTTGTATTAATTCTCCAACTTCAGCATCAGTAATTTCATCTCTTCTATCTTTTGCTTCTCTAGCGCGTTCTTTTTTCTCTTGACGTATTTGTTTCATCTCGTCACTATATGCATTGTAAATAGGCCAAAAACGCTTTGCTTCTTCTGCATCCAAATTTAACTTTGTAGTAAGAAATCCAATTTTTCTGGCTTCCATTTTTTCTCTTTTCTCTCTAGGTAAATCTTGTCCAAAAATAAATAACGGACATAGTATAAGACAGACTAATGTGGTTAATTTCATGATATTCAATTTATTATATTTGAGTAATTAATGATTCAAAATCTATATCGTTATCAATAAGATATTCTATTTCTGCATCGTAATCTTCATCTACATTTTCTGTCATTTCATAAAGAAGTTCATCATCTAAATCTTCTAATTCGTAAGCAAAATATTCCTCTTGAAAATCTAGATCATCAGCAATTATCACTTTATCATTTTGCTTCCAAATGGCGAATGTTGCGGCTATACAAAGGACTAAGGCTGCTGCAATTTTTCTAAATCTAGATATATCAACAACCAAGTGTTTGTGTGCTGATTTAGCCTCAAACTTTTGCACCATTTTATTTTCCAATTCTTGAAAATATCCTTCTGGAACTTCAAAAGGACCATTAAGATTTCCACTATTAAATTTTATTTTATCGTAATCTTTCATTTGAATTTAAGATGATTAAAAGTCTAAATGGTTTAATGATTTTTTAAATATTCTTGAATTTTATTTTTAGCGTGATGATAGTTTGCTTTCAGCGCACCTACAGAAGTTCCCAACACTTTTGAGATTTCTTCGTATTTCATTTCATCAAAATATTTCATATTAAAAGCGACTCTTTGTTTTATAGGTAAAGTCAATATTGCCTCTTGCAGTTTCTTAGCAATTTCATCTCCACTAAAATAATTTTCCGCAGTCAGGTGATCACTTTGCCTTAAAGCAACATTCTCTAACGGTTCTAGTATGTGTCGCTTCTTCTTTTTCAGAAACTGCAATGACTCATTAGTTGCGATGGTAATCATCCAAGTACTTAATTTTGCATTCCCTTTAAAAGATTGTAGATTCTGATGAATCTTGATAAATGTATTCTGGATCACATCATTACTATCCTCATGAGAAATTAAAATCTTTCGTATATGCCAATACAGTCGTTCTTGGTAAGTGCGTACAATGATTGTCATCACCTGAGCTTTTTTATCAGGAAATTTCAACATTTCTAACAATTCTGAATCAGCATATTTTTGCATCAATAGATTTACTCAACGGTCACATAAAATTCTCTTTGATAGATTGCTTATTTTGCAATGTATGAAAGTAAGATTACTCAATCTATAAAAGGTTTAATTTGCATTTCAAAGTTTTAACTTTTATCACGACATTCTCATGATTTTCAACCAATTGATTTGGCATTTATTATATTTTTTGAGGCATATTGAGTACTATTTAAGTCAAAATAGTCTATTTTTGCGGATATAGTCATAGGGTGTCTATAATTTCGTTGCCTTGTCGAATGTCATTCGGCAAGGCATTTTTATTTACAATAATATCAAATAAAAGCGTAGACATATCATACCTTTACTAAGCCTTAATTATTTATACATAATTGTAATACAATATATGAAAATCTTATTACTTCTCTTCGGACTTTTTATTTGGAACAATTGTTTATGTCAGGAATATTTTCAGCAGCAAGTAGACTATAAAATGAAAGTAACATTAGATACTTTTAATAATAAATATACTGGCCAAGCAGAAATCCTTTACACCAATAATTCTCCTGATCAGTTGTCGGAAATCTATTTCCATTTATGGGCTAATGCATATAAAGACAATACCACAGCTTTTGCCAATCAACAATTGAGAACCGGTAATAAAAAGTTTTGGTATGCTAAGCAAGAAGATCGTGGTGGATACCAACAAGTATCATTTCAACACAATAATAATCATTGTGAAATAGCAAACTATCAAAACAACCAAGATGTTGTTATAATAAAGTTGAACAAGCCTTTGAAGCCTGGAGAAAAAACGACGATAAATTGTGATTTTACCGTAAAAATTCCTCCATTCTATTCTCGGATGGGATACGATAAAGGTTTTTATCAAATTACTCAATGGTACCCAAAGCCAGCCGTTTACGATCTCGAAGGATGGCATCCCATGCCGTACTTAGACCTAGGAGAATTCTATTCTGAATTTGGAAATTATACTGTCGAAATAAATGTTCCTCAAGAGTACATTGTTGCTTCAACTGGCGAATCGAAAAACACCATTGTCGGTGGTGACGGATATAGAAAATCTATTTACTCTGCTGTTAATGTTCATGATTTTGCATGGACAGCATCAGATCATTTTAAAGTCGATTATGCAGAAGTATCATTAAGAAATGGAGATAAGGTAAAGCTCTACACATACTTAATTAATGATGACCCAGCTTGGGAAAAAGCATCTATCTATCTTAAAAATGCAATCCAATTTTATTCAGATGAAGTAGCACCCTACCCTTATCCTCAAGCAACTGTTGTACAAAGTCCAGATGGTGCTGGTGGTGGCATGGAATATCCTATGCTTACTACTATTGATGTTGGGAATAACGCACAGCTTGTCGATCACGTAATTGCTCATGAAGTTGGACATAATTGGTTCTATGGAATCCTTGCTACTAACGAACGAGAACAAGCTTGGATGGACGAAGGTATGAACTCATATTATGATCATAAATACAATGAGAAGTATTATAAAAGCAATACTTATGATAATCAAATTCCTAAATTTCTTCAAAGCAATGAAGAAGAATCACTGCTAGAAGTAGCAACGGTTTTTCAATGTAAAAGATGTAGAAATCAAACTTGTGGAATTAACTCAGATGAATACAATGCTGTCAACTATGGCATCTCTGCATATGAATTTCCTGCAATGAGTTTTAAATATCTCAACGCCTATTTAGGTCAAACCACTTTTGACAATTGTATTAAAGCATACTACGAACTTTGGTCATTTAAGCATCCGCAACCCCAAGATTTACAACAAGTTTTCGAATCCGTTTCTAAAGAAGATTTGAATTGGTTTTTTGATGGGTTGTTATTCAA